>JAKBAP010000154.1 GCA_021808995.1 Planctomycetota bacterium
CCCTACCGTTTGAGGATAGAGCCGCTTGATCATGCGAAAGAGGGGGGTGGTCTGCTCGGTCAGGTAAATACGTGAACGGCGGTTGATCGTAGGCTGCCCAAGGATGAAATGGACCGCCGAGCGCATGCGGCTATTGAGTCCGCAACCGGGGCAGATCAGTCCCTCTCGCCAGTTGGGAACCGGGATCGTGCTCGCGCCATGGTTGGCACCCGATCCCGGTGTCCAGAACCGGCTCTCTCGGCCGCAGCAGACGCAAAAGCCGTCGGTCTCGACGCGGTCGACTGGCCGGTTCATCCGCGCCATTCGATCGTGGCGGCTCGAGAATTCGTCGCGAAAGTCGCCGAGGTAGCGCTCGAACTGTTCCGCATTCGCGATCGGGACGGCGTCGAGCTTGGGAATTCGGCCTCGCGGGCGATGGCTCATGCGCCCTGGTGGGCGAATCCGGTCGCGTAGGCCCGCGATCAGGGATCCCATTGTCGTCCGATGCAAGAGCTTGACCATCGCTGTCCTCACGGGCCTGATTGCCTCGAGAATTCCGAACTCTCGAAGTCGATTGTTGTCGGAACGCGTGGGTCCACCCGCGGGGTTGCGTCAGTCGAACGGCGAGGCGGCGAACGCTCGAGGGCTCATGCTTCGGCCGCCGCTCGCGGTCGCTCGCACCCCCGAACGGAGCCCGGCCCAGGCCAGCAGCTCGTCAACCTGGCGACCCGCCGCCTCGACCGAGAAATGCGTATGAACGGTCCCACGGCCGTTTTCCGAGAGCCTCCACCAGAGCTCGGGCGACGACCAGACCCGAATGACGGCGTCCGCGAACCGAGCGGGGTCGTCGGCGATCATGGCGTTCCGGCCATGTTCGAGATACATCCCCTCGGCGGCGATCGAGCTGACCACCGTGGGCACCCCAAGCGCCATGCTCTGGCTAACCTTCCCCTTGACCCCCGCTCCATATCGGAGTGGCGCGACGGTGAGGCGGGCGGCGTCGAAATAGGGGTCGACGTCCGGTACATAGCCCAAAATCTGGATGTCCTCGCCGTCAAGCTCGAGGATTTCGGGGGTTGGCGACGGTCCGATCACCTGAAACACGGCCTCGGGAATCCTCGCCTTGACCATCGGGAAAATCTCCTTGGCGAAATACAGCACCGCGTCAACGTTGGGACGGTGCTCAAAGCCGCCAATGAAGACGATCGTGCGCCGATCCTCCGGGCCAGGGGGGCTCCCCTTTCTTGACGGATAGATCGTCGAAAGGATTCGGACGTCGAGCCCAGGGGATTCCTGTCGCAAGATTTCCCGCTCGACCGGGCTGACGACCAGGGTCAGATCGCTCCGCCGGGCGAGTTGGAGCTCCTGCCGTTTTCGTTTCTGGACCATCTCCCGGAGCGCGGGGTCTTGCGTGTGATTGGCCTCGCGTTCCTCCCGCACGAAGTGTAGATCCACCGTATCGAAGACCACCTTGGCACGCGGTGCCAACAACCTGACCGTGAACAAATGCCGGCTGGCGATGTCGGCCCTCGAGATGATGGCGAGGTCGAACTCGGAACCGTGCCGACTGAGAAAGGCGGCCAAGTTGGCATAGTAAGGGTGGTGGATCAGCTCGACGCCGATCCCCTGGAGGAGCTGGGCGTAAGGGGGGAAGGATGCCATGTTGTCGGGAACGAAGGTCACGTGATGGCCGCGCCGACGGATGGCGCGAAGAATCTCGTACATCCGAGCCGAGCCACAATCCTGGTCGGGCATGGGGAGTCTGTGATCGATCACCAGAACCCGACCCCTCGCCGGGTCCACGCCGTCGCCGTGGTGGATGATGCGTGGCACCGCCGTTGTGGGCTCGGAGTGCCTGTCCAGTCGATCGCGCCAGCGCTCGCGGAATTTGGCCTGGTTCACGCGCTGATAGGCCTTCACGCCCGAATCCAGGCTCTGGCCGGAAGTCAGCCCCTCGTGATGAATGATGGAGGCCAGGGGCTGGTAGATGACCTTGTGCCCGGCGTGGCGGATCTTGAACGCGAGGTCGGTGTCCTCGTAATAGGCGGGCGTGTACCGGGTGTCGAACCCGCCGAGTCGATGAAAGAGCGCCCGTGGAACCATCACGCAGGCCCCCGAGCAGTAATCGGCCTCGCGAGCGAAGTTGTATCGCGGGTGGTCTGGATCGTCGAAACGGCCGTAGTTCCAGCCCGAGGCGTCGCGCCAGATCACGCCTCCCGCCTCTTGAAGCCGCCCGTCGGGATAGATCAGCTTGGCCCCGGCGAGCCCCGTGTCGGGGAAATCCCGAAACGTTCGCGCGAGGGCGGCCAGCCACCCCTCGGTGACCACCGTGTCGTTGTTGAGAAAGACCAGGAAATCCCCCCGGGCCGCCGCCGCTCCGCGGTTGCACGAGCCAATGAAGCCCAGGTTTTCCTCGTTCCGCAGATAGATCAGGTTGGGCCGGCCCTCGAGCAGACTCCGCGTCTCGTCCGTCGACGCGTCATCCACCACGATCACCTCGAACGTCGGAACGGTGGTGTGCCTCGCGATCGATTCGAGACAGGCCAGGGTCTCTGGAAAATGATTGTAGACCGGGATGATGATCGAGGTCTGAATGGTCTCGAACGCGACGAAGTCAGGGACTCTGTCGGCCAGTAGTCGCAGGGATTGGACCTGCTCGGCAAGTCTCTCCTCCGCGATCCGACTCGGTCGAGCCAGGTGGTCGGCCAGCCTCCGAGCACCTCCCAAGGCCGCGCGGGCGTGGTGGGCAAGCCGCCGCGGATCCCTGAGTCGAGCCGCCATCCGAGCAAGGCGGTATCCGGAACGAAGGAATCGTCCTCGGAAGGTTCCCCGCGGGGCGATCCTTCGCGCGGCACCTTGAAGGCGGAGAGCCAGGCGGTACGATCTCGCGCTTTGTAGCCGCTCGAGTTCAAATCGCGTCGTGGCGAGCGACCGCTCGAGATCCTCGATTCGCTCACCCATCATGAGAAGATGGGTTCGTAACGATTCGACGCCGGTCGCGTCGTCGAAAAAGGACATGATGACAGCGTCTCGGTCCGTGCTCACGTTCGTTCCCTCGAGTGATCGTATCCCGCCCCAGGGTCCAGTTCCCACGGGACTCGTCCTCTTGTTCCAGCTTATCGCCGAGGCCGGCCAGAACGGCGAGGGGATCAAGGCGAGTCATCAATTTCGAAGAATGACTGAGGGGCCTACGAGTATCGCCAATCCGGGAATGAGTCAATCCTGATCCTCGGACATTCGGTCCGATGATCTCGTAAGCTTCGTCTTGATCGCGATTGACGAAATCGTATACTCGCCCGTTCTTGTGTCACGGTCGTTTCCTCACATTCGGCCGTTCGCAGGTCGCGTGTATCCTTTGGGCAGGGAACGCCCGGCGCATTTCGGCCATGGA
The DNA here is from genome assembly GCA_021808995.1 of Planctomycetota bacterium. GTDB lineage: Bacteria > Planctomycetota > Planctomycetia > Isosphaerales > Isosphaeraceae > JAKBAP01. Next base: position 3,371 of record JAKBAP010000154.1, read on the forward strand.
GCAAGGCATGACACACGCCAGGACGTCGGACGTCATTTTTCTTCTGGATGAGAATTCGACTCTGGTGGAGGATTCCCTCCGCGCCGTCCTTTCCCATGATCGGGACCTTGTCGGGCGTGTCATCGTCATCGACGGGCGACGACACGAAACGCCCAACCGCGCGGCTCTCGGCACATTCGCCTTGGACCCACGTTTTGTCTTAATCGAGACCGAGGGCTCGTTCGCCGAGCTCGTCAATCGTGGCCTGCGCGAAAGCCGCGGCGATGCCGCGGTCATTGGGTCGGAGTGCCTGGTCGCCGAGGGCTGGCTGGCCGAGCTCGCGGCCGTCGCCCATCTTGAGGAACGGACGGCATGCGTCTCGCCGATCTCGAACGCGACCGATCTCGGCCTCGTGCCTGAACTCGACTATTTGATGGGGCGGTGGGTCGACCCGGCGATCGTCAAGGCCGCCTGCTCGCCCCTGCCACGCGCGACGACAACGCCGGTGCTCTCGGCTTCGTGCTTCTATTTCCGGGGCGACTTGCTTCCCGCCGTGGGATTCCTTGACGAGACCTCGCGGACTCGTGGCGCGGTCCTGGCCGACTGGGTGGCACGCGCTGAGTCGCTGGGCCTCATGGCCAAGCGGGCCAACCATGTTTACGTGCCCAGCCGCGAACCGGCCGAACGAGAAAGGATGGTTTCGGCGGAATCACCGGAATCGATCATTTCGCTCCGGCAATCGTCTCTCGAGCGGCGGATCGAACGGTTTCGCTCGAGCCTTGATGGTCGGATCGTCGATCACGCCGTCCGGCTAGCGGCCGGCGAGCGGTTGAGGCTGGCCTATGATCTCAGGCATTTGCCGGCCGATATGGTGGGAACGAGGACGCTCGCGGTCAGCCTGGCGCGGGCCCTGGCGGAACTGCCGGAGATCGATCTGACCCTGCTGGTGCGAACGCCGGCCCAGGCGCGGGGGCTTGTCGGTCGGGTTGTCAGGGCCGACGAATGGGCCGACGACGTCCAGGTGATTCACCGGCCGGCGCAGGTTGTTGATCCCGGAGAGCTGGGGCTTCTCTTTCAATCGTCAGCGCATCTGGTGGTGACGTATCTTGATTTGATCGGCTATCGGACTCCGTTGGTTTTCGCCAGCGACAGTGAGTATGAACGTTACCGATCCACGAGCAATCTTTGCTTGCCGGCCCTGCAACGGGTGGTGGCGATGTCGGAAAACGCGGCGCGCGAGATCGTGGCCGAATTCGAGATTCCTCGCGAGGATGTCGAGGTCGTGCCGTTGGGGGTGGACTCCTCATGGTTTTCCGCCCGCTCACCAGGTGATTCAGCCGTCCGGCGTAGGCTCAAGCTCCCCGCCCAGTATTTCTTCAGTCTCGCGACCGATTTTCCCCACAAAAACTTGCATGCGCTGCTTGAGGCCCACGAGATCCTCCGCGACCGCTGGCCGGATTCGGACCCCCCCTCCCTCATTCTGGCCGGCTATAAAAACGGCGGTCGGTTCGGGCTTTATCCCAATCATGGTTCACATCTCGACGACAACGGGGTCGTGTTCCTGGGCCCCGTCTCGCCGGATCAGCTTCGGATCCTCTATCAAAACGCGATCGCGCTCGTGTATCCCTCGCTCTACGAGGGGTTTGGCCTGCCGCCGCTCGAGGCGATGGCCGCGGGAGCGCCCGTGATCGCCATGCCGATCTCGTCGGTTCCCGAGGTCGCCGGCCCGGCCGCCTTTTACCCGCCGGAACTCTCCGCCAAGGGACTCGCCGAGGCCATGGCACGGGTCGCCCTGGACCACGACCTGCGCGACGACCTACGCGCTCGCGGACTCAAACATGTCGAGCACTTCCGCTGGGACCGAATGGCCAGGGAGATGCTCAAGGTCTATCGCTCGGTGGTGCGAAACCCTTCCCACCGATCCCTATCCGTCCGCCGGCTCACCCAGGATGGTCTGGTGCGATGGTCGGAGCACTTACCGGAATCCTCCTCGGAGCTCGGGATCAAGACGGCTTGGAGAGCGCTGAACCAGGCCTTTCATACGCGAATCAAACGCGAAATCCAGCGATTGCCGATCAAGTCGCGCGGCCAGTCCGCATGAGTCATGAAAAAGTTGGAAAAGTGTTGGCATCGCGTAGTCGCGACCGATTTTAACGCCAGTCGAAAACAAGGGAGGGCTGATGCACGTCTTTACCAGTATCACCGCGAATTACCTGCCCAAGGCGGCCGCGCTCGCTCATTCCGTCAAGCGGGTTCATCCCGAGGCGGTCTTTCACGTCGTCCTTTCCGACGTGATGCCCGATTGCCCACCGATCGTGACCGCGCCCTTTGATTCGATCATCCCGATCGGCGAATTGCCGATCCCAAACCTGCCGTCGTGGATCTTCAAGCATCGGATCGTCGAGCTCTGCACGGCCGTAAAGGGGACCGCGTTTCAACATATCGCCAACCGATTCGGGGCCAAGCGCATCTATTATTTCGACCCCGACATCATCGTCGCCGGCCGGCTCGACGACCTCGAAACCGCCCTCGATCGCAACACGATCTTGCTCACGCCGCATCAGTCGGTCCCGGACGTCGACATGCGGGCGATCCTCGACAACGAGGTCTGCTGCCTCAAGCACGGCGTGTACAACCTGGGCTTTCTGGCCGTCCGGATGGAGGGGCAGGGACTTGCCTTTATCGATTGGTGGGCCGAGCGGCTGCGGACGCTCTGCTACGACGAGGTCCCCAACGGCCTCTTCACCGATCAGCGCTGGGTCGACCTGGCACCGGCCTTCTTCGACGACATCGGCATCATGCGAGGGCCCGAATTCAATGTCTCGACCTGGAACCTCACGCATCGAAAGGCCACCGGGAAAGTGCCTTATGACATCCTGGTGAATGGCCGGCCGCTCGTCTTTTATCATTTCTCGGGCTTTGACTCGGGCGCGCAAAAGACCATGCTCGAGGTTTATGGCTCGCATTCGCCGGTGCTCTTTGAGCTCCGCGATTGGTACATCGCTCGCTGCGAGGATTTAGGTCAATCGACCCTGAGCAAGATCCCCTGCGTCCATGGCGCGTTTTCCAATGGCGCTCTCGTGACGACCGACCATCGGCTCTTGTATCGTCGTCGGGGCGATCTGATGGCGGCGTTTCCTGATCCGTACGACGCGAGCAATCCGGCCCAGTCGTATTTTCACTGGTACGCGAAACATGGTCGCGACGAGGATCGGCCGACCCTTCGGAAGCTGATCCGCCGCCACGCCCCCGAGCCCGCCCTCCGAATGGCGCGTTCCGCGCGGTCGGCCTGGCGGCGAATCGCGAGCCAGCCCTGATCGCCGACGAGCCCCGCCGACGGTGCCTAGACGACCGGATCCTTTCCCAACGCGCGGGAGAATCACTCCCTCGAGATTCCAGCGGGCCTGGGCGGATCGTTCGTTTCCCGGATCAAACTCGAGTCGTGAAGACGAACGAGATCGAACCCTCGATGTCAGAGTATTATGCGTTAATGCGATTCATCGAATCGGCGCCCATCACAACGATCGCTGGACACGCACGCTCGATCACGCCTGGGCCCGGCCGACGATGCATTTTCCCTGAAGGCTCGCCCTCGCCAGAAGCCATTATTCCCTGGTAGAGCCAGCTTAACTTGATGATCCTGAAGTCTTGACCCGGACGAGATGCCGTGGCGGTGAGGGAAGGCGTCAAGATTAATCATCGCGTCGTGATCGCGATGGACGCCCTAACGGCCAGCCAGAACAAGGCGTCGGAGCCCGTGCCGCACGATAGGCAGGGCTTCCTTGACGATGCGTCCCGTCGGACCAAGGTGGTCGAGGGTCCAGATGGAAATCCTTCCATGAGCGGGACGCTGGGCACGGCTTCAAGCTCGCCTATTCCATCGTGGAAGACTCCGTGATTGTCCATGATGTGATGAAGAAAAACCCGTCGCATGCCTCCGCGGCGAAGAAATCGAAGTCGAGCGCGGCAGCGAAGGCCACCAAGCGATGAGCCATCAAAAAGGGCTGTGTCCGCCGATTTCCCTGATGTCAAATTCAGCCCCGTACCGATCAGCAAAAAGCGAATCAAGGCCGACCTCAAGGATTTCCGTGCACTTCTTGATGATCCGGGTCGGCCCAACCTGAGCGACTCAAAGGACATTCTCCCCTTCCTCAGGAGCCACCCCTAGCTCCGTGCCTTCATGGGCACCTACGATCCGTCCATTGTCGATTTCAGGAAGATCCTCACCGCGTCGGAATTCGACATCTTCGGCGACCATGTGGCGGACCTGGCCGTCGGCGAGAGACGCGGCATCAGTACTGCTTGATCGAATTCGAGAATGCCTGTGAATCGAGCATCTTCAGGAAGGCATCGAAAGCGACCCCGGAATGGGCACCGCGGCTCGAGCACGGCTTCAGCCAGCTCCTTGATTGGAATCCCTGGCTCGAAAACAAGAGGGTAATGCCGCCTTCAAGAATCGGTTCGGTGCCGGGACCATTCATTATATCATGCTTTTGATGATAGGACGGGACCAGCACTTGGCCAACCCGAGCCTTGAGGATCGGTTCACTTGGCGAGACGAGAGCGTCCTCGTCGCGGGCAAGCAAGTCCATTGCCTCACCTTCGACGCTCTCCATGAGGATCCGAGGTATCGGATCGAGACGCGGTTCCGATGCCCCGAGACGACCGTTCAAGGCCATGACATCCCGGAAAACGGTCACCAATCGCCGTGAGTTGTTTCAGGGATGAGTGGAGACGAAGGGGATCGAACCCTCAACCTCCTGGTTGCAAACCAGGCGCTCTCCCAATTGAGCTACGTCCCCGGCTCGGCCGAACGTACCCCTTGGGGGTGGCGTTGGCCGTGTCGAAACTCGATGATATCCGTAATGCCCCGCCCTGGCTAGCGATCCCGAGCGGTCTCGCGGGCGCTCGGCACCCACCCCCCATTGAGGACCCGCCGGCCAATGCTCTACGTGGGATTCGCGGAGACGGACGTCACCCCCAAGATGGGTTCAGAGAGCCCCGGCGGGTTTGCCGCGCGGCGACTTCATGAGGTGCAAGATCCCCTGAAGGCCGTCGCGATGGTCGTGAGGAATGAGTCAACCACGCTGGCCCTGGTCGGCGTCGACGTCGTATTCATGCCTGATCAGGTCGCGGCACGTGCTCGCCAGGCCATCGAGGCGCGGACCAAGATCCCGCCGACGCATGTGCTTCTCGGGGCAAGCCATACCCACGGTGGTGGGCCCGTCGCCGATTGCTTTGGGTCGACGGCCGACCCGGCTTATCTGGATCTGCTCGTCGAGCGGATCACCGGGGCGGTCGAGCAGGCCTATCATTCGCTGCACTCGGCCGAGATCGGCGAGGGGTTTGGGCACGAGCCGAGCATTAGCTTCAACCGGCGATTCCTGATGCGAGACGGGCGCCAGGTCACCCATCCCGGCAAGGGAAATCCCGACATCGTCAGGCCCGCCGGCCCCATTGATCCCGATGTCGGCGTGTTGGCCGCGCGGGCACCTGGGGGGCCGCTGTTGGGGGTGTTTGTCAATTTCGCGTGTCATTTGACCGTCACGGGGGGCAACGGGTTCACGGCCGACTATGTGGCGAACCTGCGGTCGGTCTTGAGGGCTCATTATCAATCGCCGCATCTGCCGGTGGGCTTTTTGTTGGGGGCGGCTGGCGACGTCACCCAGGTCGACAATCAACGTGCGGGGCGCGAATTCGGCCCCGAGTGGGCCCAGATCTGCGGTTTGGCCCTGGGCTCGGAGGTCGCCCAGGCCATTGGCCGGATGGATTGGCGCAAGGAGGCCGTCCTCAAGGCCGACAGGACCATTGTCCCGATCCCGATTCGGAGCGAGGCCGAGGAACCGCCGGAAATCCCCACGATCGGCCTGGGTTCGGGACCGGCCGCCGACGCGGTCTACGCCCGCGAGCGCGAGGAGGTCAAGCGCGAGCGTGAGCGCAATCCCATCGTTCCATGCGAGGTTCAGGCGATGCGCTTGGGCGACCTGGGGATCGCGACCAATGGGGCCGAGTATTTTTGCCGGCTTGGTCTCGAGATCAAGGCCGCCAGTCCCTTCAAGCGAACCTGGGTGGTCTCGCTGGCGAATCAATGGATCGGTTACGTGGCGACGCCGACGGCCTATTATGCCGGGGGATACGAGCCCCGAACGGCTCGCAGCGCCAAGATGGCGCCGAGTGCCGGGGTAACCCTCGCGGTGACCGCGGTCGGGGCTCTCCGGAAGCTCAAGGGTTAGGCGGTCGGCTGGAGCGGTGGCGTGTCTCGGATTGAACACGGCCCGAGCCCCATGAAGGGCCCGGGCCGCGGGAACCGTCCGACGAGATCACGCGACGGAATTGACGAGATACGAGACGGTGTTGTAGGCCTTGCGCGGGGTGCCGTTGCCGGTCACGAGATCGTAGCCGGGTCCAGCGGAGCCGACGCTGTTGGCACCAGTGGTGACGTCGTAGAGGTCGGTGCCGCTCGAGTCGCTGGTCATGGCGTAGAGAGCGGGCAACGTCTGGGTGTAGCCGTCGAGCACGGACTTGCCGGCGGCCAATCGCTCCTCGTTGGCGATGGCGAAAAGCGCCGACCATTGCGGAGCGCCCGCGCTGGTGCCGCCATACTGGCCCCAGGCCGGGCTCGTGCGCTTCGCGCCATACGAGTCGTAAACCGCGACGCCGGTGTTGGGGTCGGCGTTATACGCGACGTCGGGGCCCGAGCGGTTACTGTAGCTCAAGGCCGACTGATAGCCCGGCTTGGGCTCGTAGGCGCTCACGCCGCCACCGCCACTGCTCCAGCCGGATTCGCCGGTCCAGGTATAGGAGGAAGAGTACGAAAGCGTCGTGCCGCCGACCGCGACGACGTAAGGCGAGAGCGCGGGGTACTCCTGATTCCCGCTGTCGCCGGCGGAAAAGACAAAGGTCACGCCCGGCACGTTGAAGTGGCTGTCGTAGCTCAGCTCGCTCGAGGTTTCACCACCGCCCCAACTGTTCGAGATGATCTTGGCCCCCAGTGAGACGGCCTTATCGTCGGCGGCGAGCAGGTCCGCGAAACTGTTGGAGGCCGCCTCGACCAGGACAATCTTGGCCAAGGGCGCGATCGCGTGCGACCACTCGACATCAAGGGACATTTCCTGTCCCCAGCCCACGTTTCCCGACGGCGCGCTCCCCGAGGCGTAGACCTGGGTCAGCCATGACGTGGAAGCGCCATAGGCGGTGTAATAAGACTCAGTCCCGCCGATCGTGGTGGGGAATTGCTGGTCAAACACATTCGCGTCGCTAAAAATATTGGGATCATTATAGGCGTCCACGATCGCGATCGTCTGCCCCGCGCCCAGGTCGGTGATCTGGTTAAAGCCGTAGATGTTTCGCACCTCGGCGGGGGTGAGGGCGGTGGACGGCGGGCCGCTGCCTCCGCCTCCTCCTCCATGCCCGAAGGGCTGGATCGGGAGATGCTTACGAATCAAGAGGGGATGGGCGAAGGTCCGGGCCTCCGAACGAACCCCGAGCAAATGCCCGTTCGCATGCTCGGCGGGGTGTGCTCGCTCCACGTTG
>JAKBAP010000155.1 GCA_021808995.1 Planctomycetota bacterium
GGATTCTCCGGTCCAGTCGCCGGGGGGAAGGCGATGGCCCACGGCGACGGCCCTGAGCCCCGCTCCACTCGCCGAGGCCAGACCGCCGGGCGAATCCTCAAGGGCCACGGCCGAGCTCCTGAGCTTCAGGCGCTTCAGGGCGGTTTGATACGGCTCGGGATCGGGCTTGCCATGTTCGACGTCTTCCTTGGCGACGATCGTTTCAAAGGCATCGAGAAGCCCGATCGCGCCCAGGGCCGCCTCGACATTCTCGCGCCAGGTGGTCGTCACGACAGCCAGGCGGACTCGCCCACTCAGCCGGGTGATGAGCTCCCGTGTGCCGGGATAGAGCCGGGGGGCGTCGCGCAGCAGCATCGTCGCGATGGCTTGCTTGCGCGCGATCCATCCATCAAGGTCGTGGAGCGGAGCGCCCCACTCGGTAAAGATCTCCTCGGCGAAGGTCCGATCGTCAAGCACGCCGGCGCGCGCGGCCGCCGGCTCGGGCACATACCAGCCAAGGACCGTAAAGACCCGCTGCCACGCCGCGATGTGGTGGTTCTCGGAATCAACGAGCACGCCATCGAAATCAAAAAGAACCGCCTTGGGCGCCATGGTTGGTGTCAATCTCGCCGCATGATGGAACGAAGGATCATCCAGGCAGTATCTCGCGAGAGGCTGTCGGGGTCAAATTGAATCGAGGCCGGTCGAGGACTTGGCCGTGCGAGCCGACACCCCAGATCGACGACCAGAGGTCGCGGATCGCGCGCGCTTGATCCGAGGATCAGGGGCCGATCGGGCCGAGGCAAGACTCGCCATCTGGAAAAGAAAGGGATCCCGGTCTTAGAATGCAATTCGCGGTCGAGACGCAAGCAACGTCCTTTAGTCACGCGTTGGCGACGCGACGATGAAAACAATCCACGCCATCTGGAAGGACGGCCATATCGTTCCGACCCAGCCTGTCGACTGGCCGGATGGTATCGAGCTCAGCGTGGGCCCGTTTGAGGAATTCCAGGTCGCCGAGTCCGAGGGGGATCTCCACGGCGACGATTCAGAGTCGATCGCCCGCTGGCTGGCCTGGTTTGACTCGCTCGAGCCTCTAGTCTTCACCCTGGAAGAGGAGGCCGCCTGGCAGGCCGCTCGGCGAGAGAACCGCGAGTGGGAGAAGTCCCACTTTGTTGAACGGGCCGAGCAGCTCAAGGGTTTGTTCGAATGAGGCGCTATCCGCTCGATACGAATGCGATGGGCGATCTTATCAATCATCGCCGGGGCGTCGACGCGCGGGCCAGGGAGATGCGAACAAGAGGCGCGCGGGTCGGTACCTGCATTCCGGTGCTGGGCGAGCTCTTTTTCGGCATCGAGTTCAGCCCGACCCGCGAAAGGAACCTGGAACGGCTGAAACGGGTTCTGGCTGGCTTGGCGTGCTGGCCTTACACACGTGAGGCGGCCGAGGAATACGGACGGTTGGCGGCCCAATTGAGGCGAGCCGGCCGGACCATCCAGCGAGTGGACCTCCAGCTCGCGGCCATTGCGCTAACCCTTGGCCAATGCACGGTGATCAGCGAGGACGGCGACCTGACCGCCGTGCCTGGGTTGAGCGTCGAGAGTTGGAGGAGCGTCGAGATCGATTGAGCGGCGGTTCACATGGAAGAACCATACACTTTCCCGAATGGACGCATTGTATTGGTCATCGAATCGACTCGTCCGCGAGCGACGTAAGCCTTTTCTCCATCCAATCGGGCCGAGACTCGACAAGTCCCGTTTTTGCATGATATCTGTAGCCTGAGTGCGTTTTCGCGGCCTCCACCAGCGCCCTCCTTGCATAGTCTCCCGCGGCCGCGCGGTCGCCGCGCGCATCGGCGAGAATCGACTGAATCGCGCAAACTCGATAGGACACGACGGGAAAGGCCGTCCCGAACTGTTTGTTTTCGAATTCCTTGAGCACGTCCGCCGCTTCGTCAAACAGATCGACAAGATGCTTCTCGACGATGAACCAGCCATAATCCAACGCGGCGAGAGTTCTCACATTAGGGTATTCGCGCTCCGCTTGCAGGGCGGCCCGAAATTCCTCGATCGCGGCGGACAATTCCCCCAGGCTTGCGAGAGACCCAGCCTTTTGCAGGCGCGACATTGCGGTCTCGCCGCGGTCCGGAAAGTCCCTCAACAGCCGGTCAAGCAGTTCGATGGCCGGCGTGTGCAGACCCACTTCGGCCAAATGGTGGGCTTGGATGCGCAGGTATTGAGCCTTGCTGCCCGCGTACCGACAGCGCTTCAGTCGCGCCTCGAATTCCTCGCGATCAGAGTCATCCCACGTGGATCGACGATACCAGTCAAATCGTCCCATTACGGAATCCCGCGAGGAAAGCCGTCGGAAGTCGCCCATCATCCGCCGTCGGAGGTCGCCGCCGATCAGGGCGTCCCAGGTTTGGCTGAGACTCATCTTCTCGCCGGTCGCCCCACGAGGAACCAGACGCCTGACTTATCATCGACCACGCCCTTCTGTCAGTCAACCGTGCCACGACCCGGCATACCGCGTCGTGCGTCCCGCCTGGACGCGGCCGGCCGTCAAATCATTGACAACGCCGGGAGCGAGCGCTATGTTGCGCTTGGAGCCGATTACCGCGAGGGCGCGACGGTCGGCCGCCGCTCCCTCGGCGTGATCCGGCCCCCACGGGCCGGCGCGGGCGAGCATGATCCACGCGATACCGACACCTGGAGACCGACACATGTCACGACCCGCAACCCTGTTCACGGGCCAGTGGGCCGACCTGACGCTCGAAGTGATCTGCGAAAAGGCAAGCAAGTGGGGCTACGACGGCATCGAGCTGCCGTGCTGGGGCGACCACTTCAACGTCCAGAAGGCCCTCCATGAACCAGGATATTGCAAGGGTCGGCATGACCTGCTCGCGAAATATGGCCTCAAGACCTGGGCGATCTCGAACCACCTGGTCGGTCAGCTCGTCCTTGATCACAACGATTCCCGCACCGACGACTGGGTTCCCGCCGCGATTAAGGGAGACCCACGCAAGAAGACCGAATGGGCGATCCAGGAAATGAAGGATACCGCCCACGCCGCCAAGAAGCTCGGCGTGAAGGTCGTTAATGGATTCACCGGCTCGTCGATCTGGCACCTGCTCTATTCGTTTCCTCCCGTCTCCGACGCGATGATCGACGACGGGTTCAAGCTCTTCGCCGAGCGCTGGAATCCGATTCTGGACGTTTACAAGGAATGCGGCGTCAAGTTCGCCCTCGAGGTCCATCCCACCGAGATCGCGTTTGACATTTACACGGCCGAGCGCGCGCTCGAGGCCATCGGCCGGCGGCCGGAATTTGGCTTTAATTTCGACCCCAGCCACCTGCTCTGGCAGATGGTCGATCCGGTCGAATTCATCCGCGCGTTTCCCGACCGGATCTATCACGTCCACGTCAAGGACGCGGCCCGCACGCTCGACGGCCGATCGGGGATCCTGGCGTCGCATCTGAATTTCGGCGACCCGCGTCGGGGGTGGGACTTCCGCTCGCCGGGCCGCGGCCAGGTCAATTTCGAGGAGATCGCCCGGGCCTTGAACCACGTTGGCTACGCCGGGCCGCTCTCGGTCGAATGGGAAGACTGCGGCATGGACCGGGAATATGGCGCGGCCGAGGCGGCCCGATTCGTCAAGGAGCGGATGGGGTTCAAGTCGGCCGGTCGGTTGTTTGATTCGGCCTTCGCCGAGGCCCAGGCCAAGGGCTGAGGCACCTCGGGAATGACATCTTGGAGCACGAATATGAGCGGACCAATTATTCGGAAGTACGGTTTTCCCAATTTCGAGAAGATTTTCGGCGAGCGGCCGATGGAACACGGTGTCGACGAGCCCGATGCCCCGGCCGAGAAAGCGGCGGGCGAGTCCAAGCCCGCCAAGCCGAAGAGCCCGGCGGCCAAGAAAACGCCCAAGAAGAAATAGCCCGCGCGGGGTTTACCCGATTTCGCGAATCCGGATGGCCACTAGCTCGTCGAGCAGTGGATGCGGACCCAAGGGGGGGGCGAGGCGGAATTTCGCGCTCGGATGTGCAAGGGCCAGCGCGTCGCGGGCGGCCGTCAGATCGCGGATCAGGTGGACCCCCTCGGATAAAAAGTAGGGGATCATGAGCACGGACCTGGCCCCGCGCTCGACGCATCGCCGCCCCCCCGCGGGGATATCGGGGTCGGCGAGCTCGAGAAAGCAAGGCTCGACGATGGGTTGGAGCCCTGATTCCGCGATCCTGCGCGCGAGGGCAAACAGATCGTCATTGGCGGCGGGATTACGGCTGCCATGGGCGATGAGCAGGACGGCGGTGGGGGCCTCCGAGGTTAGTTCGCGATCCATCGTGGGTTCCCGGCGATGTCAGCGTGGGGGGGCCTGGCGATCGACGGGATCGGCCGCGATTTCGTTGAGGACGTCGGCCAGTCGGACGCCGGCCTGGGCGAGCCGTAAGGCGGCCCTGGGAGCGTTAACTCGTTCATACTCGCGTGAGAGATGGTCGCCATTGCGAAGCCGAGCCCCTGTCTCGGGATCCAGGTACGCCTGGCGACCCAGGGCGAGGCTCTCATCGGCCCAGTGGGTGACGCTCTTCCCGGACCAGTCGCGAGCCTGGGGCCCCTTGGCAAGTTCGGTTAGCTCGCGTGCAAGCGGGTCCTCGCCACGAAATCGCTCGCGTAACAGACCTGAGTCCCACACCTGGTGCAGGTTGGTGGCGTCGTAACGACCGTAGCGGAGTTGAAGGGCGTTGCCCCCGCGATCGTCGCGGTCGGCGACATGCATGGGCTGGTGGACATCCTCGATGAAGTGGACCAGGAACCGAAGCGCGGTCCGTCGCCTGACGCGAGAGGCTCGGGGGTCGAGCAAGACCGCGCGGAATTCGGGGATCTTGGAGACGACGCAACCCGAGGGTCGGCAGTCTCGGGGTGAAAAATGGTCGTGAGAGACGTTGACATTAACGTAATGCCAGGAGCCGCTACCGGGGATTTCGCGGCTGTTTTCGTCGGCCCAGGTCGAGGCGTCGGCGAGGGATTCGCCGGGCTCCAGGAGTTCGCGAACCAGGGCCCGTGCCTGGGGCGTGAGCCGTGTCTCGGCGAATTTGGAGCACGCGCGGTGCGCGACCCGTCCCCAGGCGTGGGTTGTCCTGGAGAACCCGCCCAGGATCGCCGCCGCCGTCGCGATCACAAACCCCAGGCGGCGGGCGAACCCGCTTCCCGGCCAAGGCTTGGCTTCGCTCGACGCGTTCACGTCCGATCCTCCCCGAAAGTCCTGGCCGCCGGGCGGCGAGGGAGCGCCTGATCGCGAACCAGTTTCGCGGTCCCGGCTTGTACTCCCGATCTGGAGATCTAGGATAGACGTTTGGCGAGGGGGTTTGCTAGTGTTTACGACCGACCGTCGCCTACGAATGAAACACCCGAGGAAGGGCTCACGATGTCGCTTGCGGACCCCTACTCCCCGTGTCCTTGCGGGAGCGGGCAGAAGTATAAGTGGTGCTGTCTCAAGAGCGAGCCGTATGTCGAGCGCGCGATGCGGCTCGAGGAAAATGGCCAGCTCGAGATGGCTCTCAAGCCGCTGGACGAGGGTCTGGCCAAGGCCCCCGACTGTCCCATGCTCTGGCTTCGCAAGGCATACGTGCTCCTCAATCTGGGGCAATTCGAGGCTGGGCGGGACGTGCTTGACGAGCTTCTCAAGCGGCAACCCAAGCACCTGACGGCGCTTTCACTCCGGATTCACACCATTCTCGAGACCGATGGACCGGCGGCGGGCGCGCTGGCGTTTCAGCGGGCGTGGTCGGTGATCGATCCCGAGGATCGCGACGACATGTCCGCGCTCGCCCATGCCATTGGCGCTGGGCTCTCAAGCCAAGGGCACTATCTGGCCGCGGGCCGCCATTTCGAGCTGGCGAAGCGTGGTGGCGAGGAACCCGCCACGGCGGCGACCCGGTCGCTGACCCAACTGGAGAGCTCGGCGACGGTCCCGCTCGCGGAAAAGCATCCCTACACCCTGGCCCCCGCGCCCCCCTCCGCTCCCGAGGCGTTTCGGGCGTCGTTCGACCAGGCCCTGCAATGGGCGCGTGACGGGCTCTGGGAGTCCGCCGCGTCGGCCTTCGAACTGCTCTCGACCGATCCCCGCGCAGGCGCGATCGCGGATCGGAACCAAGGGCTCTGCCGGCTCTGGTTCGCCGACGACAAGGGCGCGCTCGAGGCGATCCGTCGTTATCTGGCGCGAACCCCCCCCTGCGACGACGTGCTCGATCTCGAGGTTCTCTGCCAGGAGGTCGACGAGCTCCCCGAGGGCGAGCGGGTCGACCTGGTCCATTTATCATGGCCGCTGCGCGATCGCGATCGATTGATCGAGTCGCTGAGCGCCAACCGCACGGTCGTGGAAGGCCGGCCCCGCGCGCTCGACGAGACCGAGCCAACGCTCTATCAGGCGTTTCTTCTGCTTGATCGGCCGCGGCTCGAGGCCGCCCCCGGTCTCAGCCATCAGCAAATCCCCCAGGTGGAGGCCCAGCTCCTGGTCGGGAAGGATGTGCTGTTGCTCGAGGCGCTCGACGACGGGCGGCTGGACCGGCTCACGGATCGGGTGCTCGCCCTGGCGAGCCGCGCGATCCCGCCGGCGCATCCGCGGACCAAGATCGTCGAGCGCTGGAGCAAGCATACGGCGGCCCTGACTCGGCACGCCTCGTATCCCGCGGATCTTGCCTACGACGAGCGGAAGCGGCTCGCCCGCGACGAGTCGGGCCAGATGTTCGTGGATGTCTGGACCAAGACGCCCAACCCCTATCTCGATTGGCGGACCCCGGTCGAGGCGGCCGAGATCCCCGAGCTCCGGCCGGCCTTGCGGGCCGTGCTGCTCCGCATGCGGTCCGCCAACGACGATTGGACCGGCGTGATCGATTGGGACACGTTCCAAGGTCGGCTCAAGCTCGAGCCGGAGCGGATCCTCGAGCCCCACGCGGTCGACGTCTCCACGATTCACCTGTGCCGGATGGTGTTGGTTCCCATCGAGTCGCTCGACGACGACCGGTTGATCGCGTTTTTCGCGCGGGCCAACCGGTACGGCGTCCGACGGCCGCGAAACGAGGCCGCGCGGCGGATCGCGGCGCGTCCCGATTTGCTCGCGCGGCCCGAGATCGACGCCCGGACACTGATCGGGCTGTTGACCGTCGAGACCGGAGTGGCCGGGGATCGCGCGGGAGGCGACGAATGGCTTCGCCGGGGCCGTGAGCTCGAGGGGGCCAGGCGCGACCGCGACCTCCTCTATTGGGACATGGTCGAGTTGCAGCTCCGGATGAATTGCGAACAGCCGGACTCCTGGGTCCCGTATCTGGCGGTTCTCCTCGAGCGAGTCAAGAGCAAGCCCGATGCCAATACTCGGGTTTTGCTCAGGCTGGTCCAGTTGGGCCTGGTGCGGGTCGAGCCGGATTCCAATCGACCCGAGGGCTTCGCCCTCGACACCCGGATCCTGGAAGAGTTACTGCGCGAATTCGGACCGCGGGTCCGGATGGCGGACGGAAAGATCGGCCTGGCCGAGCGCGAAGAGCGGGTTTGGACACCCGATCAAGGGCCGGCCGAGGGGGGGCTCTGGACTCCCGGCGGGTCGACACCACCGGCGGAACGGCCCCGGCTGATTCTCCCTGGCCAATAACGTGGGCTGGCCGACATCCCCCCCGGCCCCGCGCCTGGGGGAATTCCGCGAAATGTCACGCTAATCCGCTCGTCGGCGCGTACAATAAGGGTGGATCGCCTGGCCGCGGACGTCGCTCGACGAGGGGTAAGCGCGACATTCGCGGATCGTTGGATGGTCGGTGATCGAGAGGACCCGATGGCGGCGTCGCTTGACAGCGCGCGTGCGAGATCGATCTAATAACAGTGGGACGAAGGCGTCTTTCCCGGAAGCGGGGCACGGAAGTGCCTGGTCCGCGGCGAAGACGAGAGCAAGGTCGGTTCCCGAGCACTCATCGAATCCCGACTCGCCGATCGCGGCCTCGATTCTAGACTATCCCCTTCGTCGATTCGCGGCCTTGACAATTTGGCGGAGCACCCGGAAATTACGCGGACGCATCAACAACCGTACGCGCGGCCGGGGTACGACGCGCGAACCCGCCCGGGCCAGCGCGTTCGAAGCGCCCACCCCGCGACAAGACCCTGACTGACGCTCTCGGGAGGGAAACATCGCATGTCCACTGGAATGGATCTGATCTCGCTGATCGCAGGTCGGCAAAACCTTGATGACTATCAAAAGAAGCACTGGACCGGCACGTTCGCCGAGTACTTGAACATCGTGCGTGAAGACCCCATGGTCACTCGGACGGCCTATCAGCGGCTCTATGACATGATCGTGAGCCATGGTGCCGAGGAGGTCGTGGTCAACAAGGAAAAACTGCTTCGCTATCGGTTTTTCCAGGATCCCGAGAACGAAGGCCAGGACGCGATCTTTGGGCTCGAGCGAACGCTGACGAATTTCGTCAACATTCTGAAGAGCGCGGCCAGCGGGTACGGGACCGAGCGGCGGGTGCTGCTGTTGCATGGGCCGGTGGGGAGCTCGAAGAGCACGCTGGCCCGGCTGTTGAAGAAGGGGATCGAGCGTTACTCAAAGGTCGACGAGGGGCGGCTGTTTAGCTTTGGCTGGCGCGAGCTGGGGCTCGACGGCGAGGAATACCATGCCGACTGCCCGATGCACGAGGAGCCCCTGCACCTGATTCCCCACGAGCACCGGCCCGCGGCGATCGCCTCTCTGAACGAAGGCCGGGGACCGGACGAATTCCAGGTGGCCATCGAGGGGGATCTCTGCCCGTTCTGTCGCCAGATGTTCAACGAACGGATGGCCCGCTACGGCGGCGATTGGTCGAGAGTCGTGCAGGACGTGCAGGCGAGGCGGCTCATGCTCTCCGAGCAAGACCGAGTCGGAATCGGGACGTTCCAGCCCAAGGATGAGAAAAATCAGGACGCGACCGAGCTCACCGGCGACATCAATTATCGCAAGATCGCGGAATACGGCACCGAGAGCGACCCCCGAGCGTTTAATTTCGATGGCGAGTTCAACATCGCCAATCGCGGCATCATCGAATTCATCGAGGTTCTCAAGCTCGACGTCGCGTTTCTGTACGACCTCCTGGGGGCGAGCCAGGAGCACAAGATCAAGCCCAAGAAATTCGCCCAGACCGACATTGACGAGGTCATCATCGGCCATACCAACGAGCCGGAATACAAGAAACTTCAGTCGAACGAGTTCATGGAGGCCCTGCGCGACCGGACGGTGAAGATCGACGTTCCCTACGTGACCCGGCTGGCCGACGAGATCAAGATTTACGAAAAGGACTATAACAGTCGCAAGGTCCGCGGCAAGCGGCTGGCCCCGCACACGCTCGAGGTCGCGGCGATGTGGGCGGTCTTGACGCGGCTCGAGGAGCCCAAGAACGCCGGGCTCACCGTGATGCAGAAGCTCAAGCTCTACAACGGCAAGACCCTCCCCGGGTTCACCGAGGACAACATCAAGGAGCTCCGCGAGGAAGCCGAGCGCGAAGGGATGCACGGGATCAGCCCGCGGTACGTTCAGGATAAGATCTCGAACGCGCTTGTCGCCCATCCCAGCGAGCGATCGATCAACCCGTTCATGGTCTTGAACGAGCTCGAGACAGGGCTCAAGCATCACTCGCTCATCAACAGCGAGGAGACCCGCAAGCAGTATCGCCACCTGCTCGCGCTCGTGAAGGAAGAATACGAGGACATCGTGAAAAACGAGGTTCAGCGCGCGATCGCGGCCGACGAGGACGCCCTGTCCCGGCTCTGCGGCAATTACATCGACAACGTCAAGGCGTACACTCAGCGGGAAAAGGTGCGAAACAAGTACACCGGCCAAAGCGAGGAACCCGACGAGCGGCTGATGCGCTCGATCGAGGAAAAGATCGATATCCCCGAAAGCCGCAAGGATGACTTTCGCCGGGAGATCATGAACTACATCGGGGCGCTCTCCCTGGATGGCAAGAAATTCGACTATCGGACCAACGAACGGCTTCAGAAGGCACTCGAGCTCAAGCTGTTCCAGGACCAGAAGGACACGATCAAGCTCACGACGCTGGTCTCCTCGGTGGTGGACAAGGATACCCAGGAAAAGATCGACATCGTGAAGGCACGATTGATTCGTAACTATGGATACGACGAGGATTCGGCGACCGATGTCTTGAATTATGTCGCCAGCATCTTCGCCCGCGGCGACGTCAAGCGAGGCAGCCACTGATCAAGCTGGACCGACCAGGCCCCCGCGCGGGACGAACGTCGCGGGAGCACTCCATCGACGGCTCCCCAAGGTAAAGCGAGGGTGGCGATCAATTGGCTTGGACAAATAACAAGGGTGGGGCATACAATTTGCTAGGGTGATTGATGGGATCATCGGCGTCGATTTCGTGACCGACCGATCGTCGAGTGAAACCGGCCCGCCCCGCCCGTCGCACCCTGAAGCGGACCCGTGCGATCTTTTGGTTTTCGGCTCGGTGGACTCTCGTTCCGTGGCCGTTCGTGCCGCTTACGCGCGCGAGGCGGCCCGGTAAACGGGCGTGACGCCGCGGGCCAGGGCACAATCGCAGAGGACGTCAAAGCCGTGGTACGAAAAATCGATCGGGACGCGAACCGGTTCAAGCAAATTGTCCGCGGCAAGATCAAGTCGGACCTGAGGAAATACATCACCCACGGCGAGATGATCGGTCGTACGGGGGGCGAATTGGTCTCGATTCCCCTACCCCAGATCGAGATCCCCGAGTTTCGCTATGGGACCAAGAACCGTGGAGGGGTAGGCCAAGGGCCAGGCGACCCCGGAACGCCGATCGGGCGCTCGGGCGATGGCGAGCCCGGCCGGGGCGCGGGC
>JAKBAP010000156.1 GCA_021808995.1 Planctomycetota bacterium
CTTCAAGCCGGCGCGGTCGCGACAGAACAAGCCCGAAGCGCCTGCGAGTGCGTTCCGAGGGTAACGAGCCGCCCTCCATCGAGCCTTGGGTTGGTAGCCGGTTACGCGTGAATGGACCCTACCAGGACGATTCCCGCCCGAGGCTGAACCCTAACTGTTAGCCGTGACGAAGTACTCGCAAGCTCCAGCCGAGCGGTCACGAATCGACTCTCTGTAAGAGTGTTTGCATGATGATCACGCGATCGAGAAAAAAGGGCGAGATCGTGTTCGTCGAGGGGGGTGGGCGTTTTTGGCCTGGGCCGGGTGTTGGCGGTTGACCCATTCGGGACGGTGGGGCGATTGGTTGACTCACGGACCTTCCCAGGCTGGAATCATGTGTCTCGCGTTTCGCCCGTTCTTGAGTTCACGGTGTCTTGTCCCATGCCGTCGTGTCGCACCCTGGCCCTGGTGATCCGTTCGGTGGAGGTGTTTGAAACCTCCTTGGTCGTCACGCTTTTCACTCGAGAGCTGGGGAAGGCCTCGGCCCTGGCCAAGGGGGCGAGGCGGCTCAAGTCGTCGTTTCAGGGGGGGCTTGACTTGCTCTCGGTCTCCGATGTCGTCGTCCTGACGCGGGGTTCGGACTCGCTTGATCTCTTGACGGAATCGGCCCCTATCGAGCGGTTTTCAGCCCCCAGGACCAGCCTGGCGGCCCTCTATACGGGTTTTCACATCGCGGAGCTGCTCGCGGACCTGACGGACGACCACGACCCCCATCCCCGGCTTTTTGACGCGGCCCGGGTGAGCCTGCGCCATTGCGGCGACGCCGATGCTCGGAAACGACGCCTGGCCCGGTTTGAGCTCTTCTGCCTGCGTGAGTTGGGGCTCTTGCCGACATTGGACATGTGTACACAGTGTGGCCGAGAAATCAAAATCGTGGGGGATCTGGTGGCGTTTGGACTCGCCTCGGGAGGCGTTTTGTGTCATGAATGCCGTCCGGGCGTATCGCACGTCGTCTTGATCACGCCCGAGGAGCTCGATGCCATTCGTGTTTTGTCGAGTCCAGGCGACGGCTGGCGGAGCCTGGAGGAGAGTTCGGCCGCGTCGGTGGCGGCGCGTCGCACGATTGGGTTGGTTCTGAGCCATGTCATGGGTAAGCGCCCGCGATTTCGTCCCTTGGTGGGAGTTTGAGCCTGATGGATCGGGTTGGAACGGAACGACGCGACGCACGAAAACGGCCGCGGCATGGCGTCGCGCGGGTGTTGGTGTCGCTGATCGCGTTTCTACCGGTCGTGGGGTCGGGTTGTCAGAATTTCGTGAGTCCGATTTCGCAGTGGCGGGCGGCGTATGACAATAGCCTGTTCAAGAACATTTCGAAGGAAGAGCTTAACGACGTGAGTGGGGCGGCTGATTCGGGGAATTTCATGAATCGCTGGCTCGCGCCCAAGGAGGGTCACGCGGCGATTGGGCGTGATTCTCCCTCGTCGCTGATTTTGGGTTCCGACGGTTGGCGGCCGGTCGCCAAGACGGCCAAGGACCCCAAGGCCGACGCCGAGATGGCGGCCGCCATGAAATTGGTCAAGGACGGCAAGCTCGAGGAGGCTGAGAAGGCTTTTACCAAGATCGCCAAGGATCGTAAGTCGACCCCTTGGGGCGAGAACGCCCAGTATCAGCTCGCCGAGACCCAGTTTGCCCGCAAGCGTTATGTCGACGCGCACGAGAGCTACGAAAAGCTGCACGCCGACTACCCGGCCACCGACTATCTCGACAAGCTGGTGAGCCGGGAATACGAGATCGCGCGGATTTGGTTCGCGCAGGTCGATCCGACCGCGCCGGCCGACAAGAAGATCCCCTGGCAGGGCCACTTCGACGGCCGGCTGCCGTTGATCGACCTCACGGGATCGGGGCTCAAGGCGCTCGAGCATGTGCGGCACAACGACCCCACCGGACCCCTGGCCGACGACGCCGCCCTCGAAATCGCCGACTTTCATATGACGCATCATGATTTCGAGTCAGCCTCGATCTATTATGATCAGTTCATCGCCGACCACGGTAAGAGCCCCTTTATCCGCCGTGCCCATGAATCGGCGATCGATGCCCGGATGAAATCGTATCTGGGTCCCGAGTACGATGCCTCGGTGCTTTCCAAGGCGCGCGAGCTGGTGCGCAAGACCATGAGCAATTTCCCCGAGGGCCAGGCCACGGCGGAGAAGCTTTATCACACCCTTGACGTCATCAACGACGCCGAGGCCGAAAAGACCTATCGCGACGGGATGTATTACAAGAAGGTCAAGAAGGTCGCGTCGGCCGAGTATTATCTGGGCAAGATCCCCCAGCGATGGCCTAATAGCCCCTGGGCGGTCAAGGCCAAGGCCGAGCTGGCGATGCTGGCGAAGATGCCGCGCGAGCCCTCCAAGCCCTCCCGAATCATGATCCCTCCGGGAGCGACGGACCCCTATTTCAGCTCGGGGCCTGGCGGCGGCTTGATGGGTGGCATGGGCATGGGCATGGGGGGGATGGGCGGCCCGATGATGGGTGGCATGGGCGGGGGAATGATGTGATCGCCTGATCCAGGAGAGGAGGTCGACAATGCCGCGAAATCCCGTTCCCACACGCGATCCGAGCCGCAAAAGGGCGTTCTCGGTCTTGTTCCTGGTCGTGCTCTTCGCCGCGTCGGGCTGTAATAGCCTTGGTTCGCGACCACCGAGCGAGCCGGGCGAGGACAATGGCTTTCTTGGATGGCATTTCCACGCCCCTTTCGACACCAGCGAGGTCAAAACCGTTTTCGTTTATTTCAAGACCCAGACCTTGCACCGTGATCTCCAGCTTCAGCTCATCGAGGCGGTTCAGAAAGAGATCAGCAAACGGACCCCCTACCGGGTCGTCGGAAATCCCGAGCAGGCCGATTCGATCCTGTCGGGGACGATCATTTACGCCAACCGAAACCTGATCGTGGAGGCACCCACGAACCTGCCCCGCGAGCTGAACGCTTCCATGAGCGTGACCCTCGACTGGACTCACAACCCCCCCACCGAGGCCGAAAGCAAGCGCGGACCAACGACGGTCGCGGAGACGGTCAATTTCATTCCCGAGGTCGGCGAAACGACCTCGAGCGCCTATATTCGAGCCATCACCAGCATTGCCCAACAAATCGTCGACATGATGGAAGTGCCCTGGTTCAATGATGACGACGTGCGCTAGCGACGAGAGGTTGACGACCTTGAACGAGAACCAGGCGTGAGCCACATTGACGCGAGCTGGACCGCCAAGGGGTTCACGCTAATCGAGCCGCTCGACCCCATTCCAAAGGTCATGGGGGTGCTCAATCGGACTCCCGACAGCTTTTCGGACGGGGGCAAGCGGATGGACCTTGCCGTCGCGGTCGCGTCCGCGCTCGAAATGCAGGCCGAAGGGGCGGACGTGATCGACCTCGGGGGCGAGTCGACCCGGCCGGGCAGCCGGCCGGTCGCCCTTGATGAGGAGCTGGCACGGGTGGTGCCCGTGCTCGAGGCCCTGGTGGGGAAACTGACCGCCGCGATCTCGATCGATACGTCCAAGGCCGTGGTGGCTCGGCGGGCGATCGAGCTCGGGGCGGTCATTGTGAACGACGTGACCGCGCTGGGCGGGGATCCCGAGATGGCCCAGGTCGTCTCCGAGACAGGCGCGGGCGTGGTTTTGATGCACATGCGTGGGACCCCCGCCACCATGCAAGACGACCTTCACTATCACGATGTCGTCTCGGAAGTGTACGATTTTCTGGCTGAGCGGATCGATTGGGCGATCAGCCAGGGAATCCCCCGCGACCGGATCGCGATCGATCCGGGCGTTGGATTCGCCAAGAGTCACGAACAGAGCGTGGCGATTCTTCGGAATACCGCGCGATTCGCCGGCCTGGGGTGCGTGGTTCTGATTGGTCTGTCGCGTAAGGGGGTCGTGGGCTCGCTGACTGGCAGGCGAGTCGGAGAGCGGCAAACGGGCTCGGTCGTGGCCTCGCTGGCGGCCGCCGCGAGGGGGGCTCGGGTGCTGCGGGTCCACGACGTGGGCCCGATGCGAGACGCTGTCCGGGTCTGGTCGGAGCTCATTGGCTGGGAGATTCACGAATGACCGTTGCCGGTTCCGAACCTGTCACGATCGACCATGACGCGCTCTGCCGCGAGCTTGCCCAGCGGGCGAAAGGGGCGTCGCGAGTGTTGGCGACGGCGCGTGGCGAGCTCAAGAACGCCTGGCTCGTCGGGTCGGCCGAAGCGATCGTCGTCCGGTCCCGCGAGATTCTCGAGGCCAATGCCGTCGACCTCGCGGCCGCGCCCAGGCTGGACCTGAGCGCGACCGCGATCGATCGACTCACGCTCACGCCGAGGCGGATTCAGGCGATGGCGGGATCACTTCGCGAGGTGGCCGCGCTCGCCGACCCCATTGGGGAAGTCGTCGAGGCGAGCCGCAGGCCCAACGGGCTCGAGGTCCGTAAGGAGCGCGTGCCCCTGGGTGTCGTCTTCATGATCTATGAGAGCCGGCCCAACGTGACGGTCGACGCCGCCGCCCTCTGTGTGAAGAGTGGCAACGCGGCGATCTTGCGAGGAGGCAAGGAAGCCCTCGCCACCAACCGGGCGCTCCATGCGATTCTGGTCGATCAGCTTGTGTCGAATGGCCTTCCCGAGCACGCTGTCTCGCTTGTTCCCGTCATCGACCGCGAGGCCGTCGGTCGATTGCTCGCGTTGCCCGAATACATCGACCTCGCGATTCCACGAGGGGGCGAGAGCCTGATCCGCCGGGTCGTGGCCGAGGCCAAGATGCCGGTGCTCAAGCATTACCGGGGGAACTGCCACGTCTATGTCCACGACCCTTGCGATCTCGAGATGGCGACGCGGATTATCGTCAACTCGAAGGCTCAGCGCCCCGGGGTCTGCAACGCGGCCGAGACTCTGCTGGTGCATCGCGGGGTCGCGGACCGCTTTCTACCCATCGCGTCGGACGCGCTCGCGCGTGCCGGCGTCGAGCTCCGCGGCGATGAGCGGGCGAGGGCCGTGGTCCCAGCGATGACCCCGATTGTCGCCTCGGATTGGGATCAAGAATACCTCGACAAGATCCTGGCCGTCGGGGTGGTGGATTCGCTCGATCAGGCGATTGAGCACATCACGCGGCATGGCTCGGGGCATACCGACGCGATCGTCACGACCGATCTCGAGTCCGCCCGCCGGTTCATCGCCCTGGTCGATAGCTCGGCCGTGATGGTCAACGCCAGCACCCGATTCAACGACGGCGGCGAGCTCGGCCTAGGGGCCGAGATCGGCATCAGCACCGATAAGATCCACGCCCGGGGACCCTGCGGACTCCGCGAGCTGACCACCACCAAATGGATCGTTATCGGTACGGGGCATGTTCGAGGCGAATGATCGGGGCGAAGGCCCCAAGGGAGACAGGCGAAGGCCGAAAGGGGGACAGGCATCTTTCTTGGAGTACCAAGAAAGCAGCCAGTCCCCGAGACGCCAGAGCGTCTGTCTCGCTCGGTGCCGTCACCGCTGAAGGAAGACGCGGTCGAGCCCCAGGCGTTCGGCTTTTTTCATCAGGTCGAGTAGCTCCGCGCGGTAGCCGCCGGGGTCGCTTGCGAGGGTTGGGCGGGCCATCTCGATGACATTGGAGAGCGTGGCGTCGCCGTGATAGGGCGATTGCCTGAGCAACATCCCAAACGCCGCGATGGAGGCCGCTAGCCGCATGTCGTCCGAGGCCGTCGCGAATCGCCGTCCCTGGTCGGTCACCTTGCGCTCGATCAGCTTGCTTTCGTCTTCCTTGGGGGGCTTGTAGCGAAGCCTGAGGGTGAATGACGGCTCGGCCGGAGCGAAATCAAACGATCCATCCCGCTCCTCGTCGTGAACGCGGTTCGCGACCGGCTCGTCGAGAGGACCGCGTGGGACGATCTCGTACAGGGCCGTCACGTGAGCTCCTGCCCCGATCTCGCCGGCGTCTTTCGTGTCGTCGTTGAAATCACGGTGGGCGAGCATGCGGTTCTCGTAGCCGATCAGGCGAAACGCCTTGACCATCGTGGGGTTGAAGGTCATCTGGATCTTGACGTCCTTGGCGACCGTCACCAGGGTCGAGCCCATCTCCTCGACGAGGACCTTGTACGCTTCCCGGGGCGAGTCGATGTAGGCGTAGTGGCCGTTGCCCTTGTCGGCGAGCTTTTCCAGGGTCGAGTCCTTGAGGTTGCCCATGCCGTAGCCCAGCACGCTTAGGAACACCCGGCTCTTGGCCTTGGATTCGATCAATCGCACGAGGTCGTCCTGGTTGGTGACTCCGACGTTGAAATCGCCGTCGGTGGCCAGGATGACGCGGTTGGTCCCGTTCTTGATGAAATTCTCGGCCGCCACGTCATAGGCGAGCTGAATGCCGGCCGCCCCGTTGGTCGAGCCCCCCGACTGGAGCTCCTCGATGGCCGAGAGGATCCGCGACTTGTGCATGCACGAGGTCGACGGCAACACCAGGCCCGAGGCCCCCGCGTAGACCACCATGGCCACCCGGTCGTTCTCGCCAAGCTGCTCAACCATGCGCGAGAGGCTCCATTGCACGAGCGGGAGCTTGTTGGCGGCCTGCATCGAGCCCGAGACGTCGATCAAGAAGACCAGGTTTGATGGCGGCCTCTGGGATTGATCGATGGGCCGGGCCGCGATTCCGATCCGGGCCAGGCGATGCCGCGGATTCCAGGGGCAGGCCGTCATCTCGACATGGACGGCGAAGGGGTCTGGACCCTCGGTCGCAGGGGCGTCCGCGTAGGGGAAATAGTTGATCATCTCCTCGATGCGGACCGCGTCCGGCGGCGGAAGCTGGTTCTGGTTGAGGAACCGCCTGATATTCGCGTAGCTCGCCGTGTCGACGTCGATCGAGAACGTCGATCGCGGATCCTGGTCGACCTTCTGGAACAGGTTTTCGAAAAGCCGCTGGTAATCCTCGCCAGCGGCGGGATTGATGGGCGCTCGAGGCAGGCGCTCTTGATCCCCTTGGCCTTGAGGCGAGGGGACGTGCATCGAGCCGGACTTGTCCGACCCGATTGGGTTGGGATTGAGAGGTCGGTTCACCATGTCCAGGTGAGAAACCGCCTGACTAGCCATTCCACCCATCATTCCACCCATGCTTCTCATCTGGGCATCCGCGGGCACCTGTTCATTTGCTCCCGCCGCCGGGTTAAGCTGCTTGGTCTTGAGTTTCAGGCTTCGCCCCAGGGCGACGACCGGGGGATTCGGGCTGGCGGCGGCCGCCGCGGGTTCGGCTTGAGCGTGTAGGGTGCTTTCGGGGGCGTTGGTGGTCCTGGGCCTCGCGAGTTCGGGGACTTTGAGTGCGAAATTGGTTTGGGACGTTCCGTCGGTAACGACCTTGGTCTCGTCATCGGATAAGGCCTCCGAGCTGACGACTGGTTCCTCCCTTGAGATGTGCTTCGGGAGGCGGATGGTCTTGGTCCTCGCGATCATCGGCGCGGAGGGCTTGGCCTGGACGACGTGCGTTTGGTTGGTCTCACGCGCGCTCTGGATCGCTGGCAAGAATAGCCCAGCGACGATCCCGACGGCGGCGATCGAGCCCAGCGCGAGGATTGTGCTTCGCCTGGTCAGGATCTTGGTTCGCGAGACGGGTGTGGCCTTGGGGGGTGGAATGGGTCGCGGGACGGGAGCGTTCTCGAGGAGCTCGGCCTTGAGTCCCGCGGTGAGCAGCGTGGCCGTCTGTCGGATCTCGTCGACGGTCTGGCGGCAGAGGTTGGATTGGGCGATCGCGTGCTCGACGGCGGCCTGCTCGCACGGTTCGAGCTCGCCGAGGGCGAAGGCGGTCAGCCGGGGGTCGCTGGGGTCCATGGGGATCTGACTGTCGTGATTCATGGCGGGGTCTCCTGGTTCGTTCAAGCCTTGGCCGCCTGGCCATGAATGAGCTGGGCCCGGAGCGACGTGATCCCGGCGTGGATCAGGTAGCCGACGTTGGAGACGCTGTGGCCGGTGATCCGGCTGATTTCTTGATAGGAAAAGCCATGCTGAAACTTGAGCCGAATCACCTCGCGCTGTTTGTCGGGAAGGGCCCCGAGCAGGCTGAGGATCAGGCTCGATTGCTCGTCGTGCTCGGCGATTTCGGGGGGGCCTGGCTCGGGGCTCAGGCAGAGCTGGAGGTGTTCGTCGCGTAGCGTCGCCATGCGATTCTCCTTGCGCAAGAGATCGAGCGCCCGGTTGCGACAGACGGTGAAGAGCCATTCGGCCAGATGGCCGTCGACGGCGGCGCGATCGGCGGCGCAGAGCCGCAGGAAGGTCTCTTGCACGACGTCGCGGGCGAGGTCGCGATCGCGGAGGAGCCTGGCCGCGTAGTGCGTGAGGCCTCCTTCGTGGCGATGGAGGGCCTCGCGGACCCAGGCGTCGTGGTCAGGCTCTGGCGATTCTGGCATCATCCCGCCCCAGGCGAGGGCCGGCGTGATTGCCGTCCCGAGAGCTAGACGCACGACCGGCCAATTCCTTAGAAAATCGGCCGAGGCGAGATTTGACGGGGCGAGGCGTGGTTTAGCGGACGATCAGCCACAGTGGGCAGTCGCGGCGGGCGGCTTCGTTGGCGGCGAGGGCGACGCGGGCGAAGATTTCGTGCTCGCCGTCGCCATCGCCGGCCTCGATCAGTTCACGGAGTCCCGGCTCGTCGAGCGGGAGTCGCCAGCGCTCGGCGAGCTCGGCGAGCTCGGTTCGTAATCCTGGCAGGCTGGCGCAGCGCAGGGCCTCGCCGGCGGAGAGCGGGAACGAGGCCGCCTGGACGTGGGCGGGCAAGAAGACCCCTCGGCCGCCATCGCGAAGGGCCGTGAGATTGGTCGTCATGTCGGCCCCCAGCGCGACAATCGCGAGACCCACCAGCCGCGACCAGCCGGCGGTCGTGAGCTCGCCCAGGGTATCAATGGGAGCGCGTTCCCAGTCGCACTCGCAACCATAGGCGTGGTCGAGCACGCCCGTCACTTCGTCGGCGAACGTTTCCTCGAACGCCCCTCGTGCACCCCCCACGGCGAATGAAAGAGCCATGCGCGTCCTCCCACGGTTCACTCGTTAAAGCGACCTGACTACCACAATTTGGGATCAATGGCCCGACCGACGACCTACGGGATTGGCGGGCGACGTCATGAAGCGCGGATCACGCACAAACACGACACTCGCGCATGGAAAGAGCTTATCCATTCAGCGCGATTCAGATCAAGGGCTTGGAAATGTTTCCGGCGCTCGAGGCGAGCGCGGCGGAGGAACCGGCCCCGACCCGACCGGTGATTCCTCACAATCACCTGTCTGGTCAAGGGCCGGCCCCACCGTCGTCCGCGTCCGCAAACGGGCCCGAGGACCCGTCCGGAGAGCATGAGCCAAGGCTGAGCCAGGAAAGCCGCATGGCCCCCTAACCCAGCGCGGCGAGGGCGATCCCCGTCGTGCGCGAGGAGTCACCGCTCGTGAAAATCAGCGTCGATTGGTCCCCCGTCGGCCGGGCTTTTCCCAAGAAAACCCGGAATCTCCCTCGACGATGAAGAAATTCAAAGCGCGGGGCCCGACGCCGATCCAATGACGCCTAGGCATTCCATGAAGGACGGTGGGATCGGTTGGCTCGCATCAGCCAAAACGTCACCCGCTGATCCGCCCAATCTCGTGTTTGGCCGAGGTCGATCGGTGGTGGCTCGAGGTGAGCCGCCCCTGATCGTGCTGGCTGAATCCCCGCGCGGGCCCTAACGTGGAGACTTCGCAAGCCATGTCGAGCCTACCGCTTTCAATCCCGCTCGCCAGCCTGGCCGGCGAGACCGATCGACACGACGCCCGTGAGGCCGCCCCGGGCTTGCTCTCCGCCGCCGAGCGTCTGGGGCTCATGCTCGCGCCCCCCCTCGGTGGGCGGAAGGAGCGCAAGCTCGAGGACTGGATCGCCAGCACGATTGATCATCAATCGTTGTCCCCCTCACCCGCGACGCTCTGGAATCGGATCATCAATGGGCTCCCGGGCGCTCGCGATGTCAAGGTGGGGGTGGGGACGGACGTTCGGGCGCTGCCGCCGATCTGGTCTCGTTTCCAGGTCGCCTATAAGCGAGGCCTGACGATTGTTCGGCTCGTTGATAAAAACCTGGTCAAGGTGGCCCGGGTCGAGGAGCTCCGGTCTCAGCTCCTGGAGCTGATCACGGCCGACAACCACCGGCTGGTCGTCGATTTCAGCGAGGTCGAGCGATTCTCAAGCTGGGTCGCCGCGACCATCGTCGAGGCCGCCCGACTCGCCGCCAAGCGGCCCGGGGGAGCGCTCAAGATTTGCGGGATCGCCGATCGCGATCAGAGAGTGTTCCTGATCGCCGGCGGGGCTCGGATTCCCTTCGCCGTGGATCAGGGGGCCGCGATCGAGTCTCCCTGGCCTTCCCCGCCCGAGCCCCCCGCCCTGCCCGTCGAGATCTTGTCGGCCCTCTTCTCGTCGGCCGAAACCGCCCCGTCGGCCGCCGATCGCACGGGGCGCGCCGCCGGTCCCGGCCGGGTGGTCCTGCTCGTTCAAATGGGCGGGGGCAAGGCAAGGGCCGTCACCGTCGCCAAATCCCGATACCTGATCGGGCGC
Source organism: Planctomycetota bacterium (assembly GCA_021808995.1). Lineage (GTDB taxonomy): Bacteria > Planctomycetota > Planctomycetia > Isosphaerales > Isosphaeraceae > JAKBAP01. The sequence goes on from JAKBAP010000156.1 coordinate 10,540, forward strand.
CAGCAAGGGTGTGACCTCCGGCTTTCCTCGACCATGATCAGCAAGCAGCACGCGGCCCTGATTCAGCGCGACGGGGGGGTTTTCGTCCAGGATCTTGCCAGTACCAACGGCACGATGGTCCGCGGCACGCCCCTGCGGAATGGCGAAACCTCGGTCAATCATGGTGATCGGATCCAGGTCGGCCCGGTGGTTTGCACCCTTCGAATCGAGCCCTTCGGCGAGGAAGTCGACGACTTCACGCG
>JAKBAP010000157.1 GCA_021808995.1 Planctomycetota bacterium
GCCGATCACCGAATCCGCACGGAGGTCGTCGGGAACGATGGCGACCCGAACGGCCACGTGATCCGAGCGCGGCGGGCAATCGAATAAGGCCGAAGGATGGCCGCCCGCCCTGGCCCTTCGTAACTCCGTGCAACCCGTGGACGGCGCGCATCGGCGGGAGTATGGTTGACGTCTGTTGCTCTTGGAACAATGCTCCGAGGGACATCCGAATCATGGACCCGTCTTCTCAGGATCCGTTGGCGAGTCGTCGGAGACCGCGCATGGTTCGTTGGCGGGGGCTCCTTGTCTCCCTGGGTCTGGGTTTCGTGGTGTTGGGGGGGAGCGTGGCGGCGTTTCTCAATTCTCCGCCTCCAGAAAATGACAGCCGAGCTCCGATGCTCGCATCCGGCCGGATCGTGAGCCGGCTCGAGGGAGTTTCCCTGGAGGGAATCAAAATTGATATCCTCCCGATCCGTTCAGAACCCTATAACAAACCAGGTATTCAGAGTGGCGCGTGGATGGGAGGGATTACCAGACCCGATGGGTCGTTCGAAATCGAAGGGGTGGGATCGGGCCTAGGTTATACGGTCGTGGATCGGAAGGCCAACCCCCCCTGGACCTTCAGGCCGCTCACGAAGATCGAACTGCCCGCGATCAATCCGCTCGAGATCGAGCTGATCAACGGCGTCACGGTGACTGGGCGGATTGTTCGCCGTGGCGTTCCCGTCGTCTCGGCGACGCTGGGTCTGTTGCTCACGGAACTCCCTGGTTGCCCTGGCTACTATTCTCCGGAACGAGACACCGTGAGTGATGGGGACGGGCGGTTCACCTTTGACCACGCCTTCGAGCAGGGTACTTATCTGGTCTTTACCAGGATGGGTGCCTTGCCAGGAGGCGAGATTGTCCAGCCCCACCCTTTCCAGGCCGGGAGGGACGGCTCGGTCGTTGATCTAGGCGATCTTGAGGCGGGACCTGGGTTTACGCTCGCCGGTCGGGTCTTGGAAGGCGATGGACAACCACCCAAACACGAACTGAGAATTGAACTGTCGATGCCAGGGCCGACCTATCCCGTCCTGGGAGACAGCCTCCGGATCGAGGTCGATCGAACCGGGGCGTTTCACCGCTCAGGACTCCCTGGGGGAGTCGTCAGGCTTCAGCCGTATTTTGTCTCGGCCAGGGATCAGACCCCGGGCGCTCCGCGTTGGCTGTCGCCGCGGTGCGTGTCGCGCGATCCGCGAAGTCCCTGGCAACTGGAGGGACGCCTGGATCGCAACGTGCTGGACCTGCGAATCGTCCTGGACGGGGATCGTCCACCTCCCGCGGGCGCGGACGCCGACGCGATCGAACGGTTCCAGGCCACTCGCTCACGAACCATCCAGGGCGCACCGCCTCAAAGCCCAGCGACTGCGACTCCAACCGTTCCTACATTCCACCACCCAATCAATTCGGGGTTGACTCTCGATCCGATGAAACGCAATAATTAGTTGCTGGAAGAAAAGAGAGTTCAACGCGAACTACTCTTGAGCATCGCCTGGCGAGGGTCGTCGCCGCGATGGTTCGACGGAATGAGCTTCAAAAGTCGGTGATTTTCGCCGCCGAGGAATCGGAGCGGAGTTATTGCCGCTGGAGCCGATGATAAACATTTGAACACTTGGAGCCGGCGGATGATCACTCGCGATGGGCAGGCCGGGGCGTCTCGTTCGTTGTCCGGTTGTACCGATTGGGCCAGGCCAGAGGGGATTCGCTGGTGGCGGGCGGTCGGGCAACTGGGGTTTTTGCTGGCCGCCATCGCGGTTTCGGCGACATTCGTAACCTTGCCCGATCTGGATCGACCCCCCACGGAGATCAAGCCCGTCGATCGTAACGACCGAGGCAAGTGGATCGAGGCTGTCGCGTTCTCGTCCGATGGGCGGACGGTGCTTTCCTGTGGCGCGGACGGGCAGGTGGAATTCTGGTCGACGGATGAGCTGATGGGGGGTCAATCGGTCGTGCCCAGGGTGATTCTCGAGGGGCAACCGCGGCTGGCGGCCAGTTATTCCCCTGATGGCCGCGATTTCGCCGTGGCTGGGGTCGCATCCGCGTCGATCTGGCGGCTGGAGGCAGGGGGATTTCGGGAAATTCATCGGCTTTATGGGAGCACGTATCGGTGCCTTGCGTTCTCTCCGGACGGTTCGTGCCTGGCGCTTGGGGACGACGATGGGGCGATTCGGCTGTTTAACGTCGAGAGTGGAATCGAGACGCGCTGTCTCGAGGTTCATGTGGACGCGGTTCGATCGTTGGCTTTTTCACCGGATGGTCGACGGCTGGTTTCGACGGGGCAGGATCGCCGAGTGATGCTGTGGGATCTCGAGAAGGGCCAAGCGATCAGGAATCTGACAGACGCGGGCGACTGCCCGGTCCAGTACGCCGCGTTTTCGCCCGACGGCCGGACCCTCGCGGTGGGGGAGGCCGCCGGATCCCCGCAGGATGTGCTGATCATGGACTCGCACACGGGCGAGGTGAAGGGCCGTCTGAGTGGGCACGAAGCAGGGATTCGGACCTTGGCGTTCTCGCCCGATGGCCTGACCCTGGCCACGGCGGGGCTCGACCGCAAGGTGATCCTGTGGGATCTCAAGACCTATCGCATTCGGCGCGGGCTGGGTGAGAGTGTTGGGCTGATCGAATCGCTCGCGTTTTCGCCCGATGGGACTCGGTTGGCCTTTGGGGGTGAGGATCAACGACTCTCGATCTGGGATTTCAACAGGCCACGGCTAGTCTCGATCGACCGCCGGACGCATGCACGAGCCCTTCATCGCTTGACGCGCAGGCATACCGACGCGGAAACTCGGCTTCCTGGCGCGTGAGCGAGAGTGGACCCCTTGCCCGGAAACGCGGCGTGCTCATCCTCGCGGTTGGCGACATGCATGGAGACCTGGCCTCGGTCCACCGAGCAATTGATCAATTCGCGCCCGATTTGCTCCTCTCGTGCGGTGACTGGGGCGACCCCAATCAGGTCGCGGAGGGAGACCTGCTCGCGATCATCGATCGGGTTCCGACTTACACCACCTTTGGCAACCATGACCCGTTTGTCCGGTTGAAGCGATCGCGAAACCGCGACGGATCAAACATGCTGATCGATCAGGGTGCCGTGGTTACGGTGGCTGGTCTACGCATCGCCGCGATCGGCGGAATCTGGGCCAACTCGCACTCGAAGCCCTACTACGTGACCGATGCCGACGTGGCCGAGGCCGCCCACGCGATCGAGGCCGCCGGGCCGGTCGACGTCTTGCTCACGCATGGCTGCCCGATTGGTCTGGCGGACCGCGCGCCGAGCGGTCGTAAGGGAGGTCAGCGCTGTTTTTTGCTGGCGTTTCAGGCGGTGAAGCCGTGGATTCACCTGTGCGGGCACCTCCATGTCGCCCAGGAGCACGTCCTCAAGGACGGACGGAAGGTGATGAACGTCGGCCAGTGCTCGCTGGGCTCGGCGGTGGTCATGGAACACAACGAGACGGGCGACCCCCTGGCCGCCCGTCTGGTTTCGGTCGAGGCGGTTTGAACGACGCGGTCTTAGCCGTGGCCATAGCCGCGATCGAAGGCTTCCAGGTCGCGCATGTACGCGCCATAGGTCGTGCGAAAGGTATCGTAGTCGATCTTCCACCGGGGTGCGTCCTCGGTGTGGCGGTGGCAGTGCTCCTCGATCAGGCGATGGAGAAACTTGAACAGATGCCTTGGCGTGCGCAGGTTGCCGAGCGCGTCCTTGAGATAGTCGTCGCTGATGGCGTCGTCGATCAGGTTTCTGAGGCGTGGGATCTCGCCGTTCGAGGTCGCGTCGAGCTTACAAACGGAGAGCCGATCGCCGGCGAGATCATAGAGCGAGGGTCCGGTCCAGCGCAGGGGTTTGATCATATTGAGCTTGTCGGGGCGGGCGCGGTCGTAGAATTCCTTGCCTTCCTTTTCGAGGTAATAGGCAAGCTCGATAGGCAGGAGGAGTTTCACGCCGATGCCGGTATGGCGAAGGAACTTGTGATCGAGCAGCGGCCAGACGAGGGCGCGCATGCGGCGGGGGTCGCCCTCGACCTGCTGGGGTTCGTCGACGCGATCGACGAGGACGACAACACCGGCATAGCCCAGGGAGCCGAGCATGCCCATGAATTTGCGGAGGAGCTCATAACGTTCCTCGGCCCCACCCCGGCTAGCCCTCGGGAGAGGCTGGCCGCCGAGCTCGGTGGGCTTGAACCAGAGCAGCTCCCACCGGAGCGCCGACGGGTCGCGCGAGAGGACGCGGAGACCCTTGCGAATGTCGCGCGCGAACATCTCAGCGCGGCCCAGCCGCCAGGCCCAGTAGAGCCACGCGGCGATAATTGGCGACAACAACCACGGGAGTTTCGCCAACTGGATGAGCGACGGAAAGAGAACCAAGAGCGCGGCCACGAACACGGTCGTGCCCGAGATGATCTGGAGGTCGCGCCTGGTCCAGAGCGGCCGATATCCCGATCGCCTGCGCAGGCGGCTCCAGCGCTTCGCGATCGGCTCTCCGGTGGAGGCGTCGTAGAGAGCGGCCAGAAGCAGCAAATCGCGACGCTGATCGAGCGAAAGCACCGTCAAGTCGACCCGTTCGGTCGTGAGCAAGTCCACGAGCTGAGTCATCCCCATCGAGAGGATGGCGTCCATGTGATCTTGAAGCTTCCAGCTCTCCAGCACCTGGTCGATGCTCTGGGTCTTGAGCGCGGCCTTGCAGTGGTCGAGATAGGGGTTGAAATCATCGTAGGAAATCACCAGCACCCGCTCGCCAGGGTGGGTATGGTTGTGCGATTCGAGCTCCGCCCCCGCCTGAAGTCGGAGCGCGGTCTTGCCGCTTCCCTTTTCCCCAAAAACAAGCGCCGTCGAGGGATCGGACGGACTGCCGAAAAATTTGTTCCACGCCGGGTGGTGGATCGTCTCCAGGCATCGTTTCTTAAACACGGTATCGGTCTGGGCATCTTCCTCGCTGAACGGGTTGCCCCCGATTCCGTGGTGGCGCAAGAATTGTTCCAGCTTCATCCCTGGCGTCGCCTTTCCTGAAAGTCATGCGGCGTCGACCGATCGGACAAACGGCCGGGCGTCGGTCCCGATCGACGCGGTCGTCGAAAGCTTCTTCGTCTTACCTGATTCAGGGTTTGGCCGCAATCGGAGCCGATGGCCCCGGGGCGCGCGAGATGGCGGTGCCTCGAGCCGAAACACGATCCCGACCGTGGGGATCTTCTCGACCTCATGTTGTTTGCGCCAGGTCACTCCGCGTGATTCTCTCTAAAGGGGATGCGTCGCCGTGGCCTTGCAAGTTCACGGTCCGTTCAAGGACGGGATTTCGAGTCCTACTCGACCCTGCGTACTGAACCGGGGTAGACTGCGGGACATGAAAAGGAATCAGGGTTCGAAACAAAGCGGGTTGCGACTTGTCGGCCTTGGCGGCTTCGCCAGGATTCGGGCGTGCTGGGCGTCGTTCGCGATCGGGATGCTGGTTTTGGCTCCCGTATCGGGCTGCGGCGGGGAGCGAAAGCCACTGGAAACACCGCTTCGGATCGCGGCCGCGAGCGATCTCACCCTGGCCTTGCCCCGGCTGATCGAGCGGTTCGAGGGCGAGACACACCTGAAGGCGACCTCGGTCCTGGGCGTTTCCGGTCAGCTCGCGAATCAGATCAAGGAGGGCGCTCCCTACGACGTCTTCATGGCCGCCGACCAAGCTTACGTCGATGGGCTGGCCACATCCGGGTCAATCGAGGCTGTTAGCGTTCATTCTTACGCGCGGGGATCGTTGGTTTTGGCGGTACGCTCGGAGCTCGCCGATCAGGTGCGTTCACTCGAGGATCTGACTGGCCCCGCGGTCAAGCGAATCGCGCTGGCGAATCCCGCGTTCGCCCCTTATGGCCGGGCAGGTAAGCAGGCCCTCGAGCGGGCGGGGCTCTGGCCGCGGGTCGAGGCCAAGGTGGTCATGGGCGAATCCGTGCGGCAGGCGCTGATTTATGTCGAGCGCGGCGACGCCGAGGCCGCCCTGGTCGGGCTCGCGATCGCGCGATCGCCCTCGATCCATGCCGTCGAGATCCGCTCGGATCTTTACGACCCCATCATCCAGGCGCTCGGAATCGTCGCTCGGTCGTCCCAGCGCGACGAGGCTGGGCGGTTCGTGGCCTTTGTCCTGAGTGACACGGGTCAGGCGATACTCAAGGATTTCGGTTTCCAGCCCGCCCCGACAAGGCGGTGAGCCGACTTGATTCGGGGAGCCAAGCATCGTGGGGGATCTCGGCCCATTCTGGCTGTCGATCAAGGTCGCGAGCGTGGCGACACTACTCGACGTCGCGCTGGGAGCGCCTCTGGCGCTTTTGCTCGCGCGAGGGCGATTTCCCGGTAGGTCGCTCCTGGCCGGGGCGCTCACGCTCCCGCTGGTGATGCCGCCGACCGTGCTGGGATATGTCCTCTTGATTTTGCTCGGCCGCAGGTCGCTCGTGGGGGGAGGGCTTGAGCAGGTGTTTGGCGTCTCTCTGGTTTTCCACTGGTCGGGGGGGGCCTTGGCGGCCGGCGTGGCGGCGTTTCCGCTGTTTCTGATCCCGGCCCGAAGCGCGTTCGAGGACGTCGACCCGATGCTCGAGGACGCCGCTCGGTTGCTGGGTCGCCGCGAGCTCTCGGTGTTTCTCCGCGTCACCTTGCCGCTGGCCAGGAGGGGGCTCCTGGCGGGGGTCGTCTTGGTGTTCGCGAGGGCGCTCGGCGATTTTGGCGCGACCTTGATGGTCGCTGGCGACATCCCTGGCCGGACCCAGACGGCGTCGCTGGCGATCTACGACGCGGTCCAGGTCGGAGATAACGCCCGGGCCGGCGGGTTGTCGCTCTTGATCTCCGTCGTGTCGATCGTCGCGCTCATGGTGGCCCAGCGCGGCGATCGATCGCCAAGGACGGCCGCGTGATTCCCAGCCCCGCGACGACGCTCGAGGTCGCGATCGAGCACAAGGTCGGCCCGAATCTCAGCCTCTCGGTCGAATTCCAGCTTGGTCGCGAGATAGGGGTGCTGTTTGGCCAGTCGGGGGCCGGTAAGAGCACGCTTTTGCGGTTGATCGCGGGGCTCACGCGGCCAGACTCGGGGCGGATCGTGCTCGATGGCGAGGTTCTCTACGATTCGCGAGCCCGACACGACGCCCCACTCTGGCGCAGAGGGATCGGAATGATCTATCAGGATGACCTGCTCTTCCCCCATCTTTCGGTTCGCGAGAACATTGCGTTTGGACTGGCGGGCTGGAGCCGCCCGGGGGCGGCGGATCGGGTGCGCGAGGTCGCGGGCCTGTGCGGGGTTGAGCGGCTCCTGGATCGGCGGCCGGCGATGCTCTCCGGAGGCGAGCGGCAGCGAGTGGGCCTGGCCCGGGCGGTCGCTCCGGGCCCCCGGCTCTTGCTCTGCGACGAGCCCTTCTCCGCGCTCGATCTGGGGCGCCGAAGCGTGCTGATCACTCGGCTGATCGACCTTCATCGATCGCAGGGCATTCCGATCTTGCACGTCACCCACTCGCCCTCGGAGGCCGTCGCGCTGGGGGGAACGATGCTGATGCTCGACCAGGGGCGGATCACGGCCGTCGGGCCGCCCATTGAGCTCCTGGCCGGTCAGCGACGGCCGAGCATCCCCTGGACGCCCCTCGCCAATGTCTTTCATGCCGTCCTCGAGGGTCCACTCGCCGACGAGGGGGGAAGCCTGCTCGTCCTCGAGGGGGGCTTGAAATTGGTCGTTCCAGGGCTCGACAAACCGGCGGGCTCGGCCGTCCTGGTTCAGGTTCGGGCCGATGATATCTTGCTCGCGAGGGGTGCCATCCCGGGGCTCTCCGCTCGTAACCAGCTCGCTGGAATTGTCGAGCGCGTTCTTTCACACGATCATGAAGTCGAGGTCGTCGTGCGGGCGGGGGGACTCGCGTTCCTGGTCAGTCTGGTCGCGGCGGCCGCGCGCCAGCTCGAAATCACGGCGGGCGCTGACGTGGTCCTGATCATCAAGGCCCGGAGCTGTCGAGTGCTCGAGGAAGACGAGAGTACCCCCGCCCCGACATGAATCGGGGCTCAAGCGGGCGATTCCTGGTCAATCCACGACAAAGCGCTCTGTTCCACCCGTCCTGGCCTGGTATCATGCAAGGCTTGGAAGCCTCTTGATATGAGCGTTTCGGTGGCGCGAGACCTGGCCAGACGGGCGAGCGAGCATGAGCAACAAGACTTCGCCGACCGAGGAGCAAGTGCTTCGAGCCGTTATCGAGCCGGATACCGGGCTCGAGTGGGCGGACGCGTCCGACAATCCCGATAGCTTCGCGCCCCGGCATCGCGTGGTCGGCGAGGCGGGGTCTCCGCGTCCCGATGAGTCGGCGTGGCTGTTGCAGAGGCGCATCCGGGCCGCCGCCATCGTGCTGGTCGTCGGCTTTGGGCTTGCGTTTGTTCGTTCGCTCTTTCTGCACCCGCTCACCTCGCCTCGGATCCTTTTTCAGGGGCTGATGCTGGTCGTCCTGGCCATGGCTCTCGTGAGCTTGTCGTCACGATGGCGGCCCACGATCCCGGTCCTTCGCCTCTTCGAGACGGCCCTGTTCGTGCTCGTCATCGCCTTTTACATGGCGGCGGAATACTCCTCGATCCTGCGCGGAATCGAGGCCGACGACCCACTTCGCGCTCTTCGCCCCGTGCGAAGCAGCGTCCACTGGATGTTGGCGACCATCTTCACCTACGCGATCTTGATCCCCAACACGTGGCGAAGGGCGAGCCTGCTCATCCTTCCCATGGCGATCGCCCCACTGGCGGTCCCCTGGGTCCTGGGCAGGTTTCATCCCGAGTTTTTCCAGGTCGCCGCCCGCGTCGTGAACCTGGAGCGGGGCAGCGAGGACGCCCTGTTCCTGCTCCTGGGCGCGTTCACCGCGATCTTTGGCACCCACACCATCAACACCCTCCGCGCCCAGGTCCAGGAGGCGCGAATGATGAATCAGTACCGCCTGGGCCGAAAGCTCGGCAAGGGGGGGATGGGCGAGGTCTACCTGGCCGAGCATCAACTCCTCAAGCGTCCCTGCGCGATCAAGCTGATCCGCCACGACATGGTCGGAAACCCCCGCGTCTTCGCCCGATTCGAGCGCGAGGTCCGGGCCGCCGCCCGACTCTCGCACGCCAACACCATCGAAATCTTCGATTACGGTCGCAATCACGACGGTTCATTCTATTATGTGATGGAATATCTGCCGGGATTAAGCTTGGCCGACCTGGTGGATCGCCACGGTCCGTTGCCGGCGGCGCGGGTGATCTATCTCTTGATTCAGGCGTGCGACGCGCTCGCGGAGGCGCATGGGGCGGGGCTGATTCATCGCGACATCAAGCCCGCGAATCTCATGGCCTCGCATCGTGGCGGGCGTCACGACGTGGTCAAGCTGCTGGATTTCGGGCTTGTGAAGACGCTCAGTGAAAACCGGGGTTCACATCTTTCACGCGAGGGGACCGTGGTCGGCTCGCCGCTGTACATGGCACCCGAGCAGATCATCCGCGACCGCCCTCCCGATCAGCGCACCGATATCTACGCCCTCGGGGCGGTCGCGTATTTCCTCCTGACCGGGCGCCCGCCGTTTAACCTTGAGGATCCGATGGCGGTCATGATCGCCCACACGCGCGATCCGGTCGAGCCGCCGTCGACCCACCGCGGCGGGATTCCCAAGGACCTCGAGGATATCGTGATGAGGGCGCTGTCCAAGGACCCGCGCGACCGACCCCATGACACACTCGAGCTCGCGGCAAGCCTGGCCGCCTGCCGAGACGCGGGGGGATGGTCGCCCGCCCAGGCCGAGACCTGGTGGCGCGAACACCACGTCGATCTCGTCCTCGAAACCTGCGATGACGACCCCGAAAACGAGCCGACCGTCGCCAACGACGACGCCACTCCCGAGATCCGGACCGCCCCCTAAATCACCCGGATCAGTGATGATACGGGGTGAGATCGAGCCCTCCCACCCCCGCCGCGGCCTGGGCCCGGTCCTGATCCTCGGGCAGGTGTCTGGAGCCGACCAGGAAAAACACGAATCCGATCGCCAGGATCGGCATCACGGAGAGCATGGCGACGCTCAGATTCGTGTCGTTGACCGGAGCGGCCCCGATCGACGTGAAAAACTTACCCATGGCCGAGCCGGCGATCGCGGGCTTGCCAAAAAAATCGGAAATCCAGCCCAGCAAGATCGGCGAGCTGATGTCGCCAAAGAGGTGGATCAAGAAGATAAAGGCCGCGTAACCGGCCGCCCGGCGGTTGGCGGGCACGACGTTGGCGGTGACGGTATTGCATGGACCCAGCACCATCGAGAGCAACACCGAAGCGCCAAAGAGAAACGCCAGCGAGGCATGATAGGAATGGTCCAGAACCCCAAGCGCGGCCAGCGGGATCGCGAGGCAGACCGCGAACCCCGCCAGCAACAAATACCCCCGTCGGGTGAATCGAGCGATCAGGTCGGGGATGAACATCCCCAGCACAATCCCCAGGATTCCCGCCCCGACCAGGAGGAGCCCGATCCACTTCCCCGCGTTTTCGGCGGACAGACCATGCACGCGCTGGTAAAACGTGGAACCCCAGGCGGCGTAGGCACCCGTGGCGAAGGTGACGGCCGCCATCCCAGCCGTGTTATAGAGGAAGGTCTTGTTCTTGAAGAGATCGAGATAATCGCCCAGGCTCGGTCGCGACCGGGCGGTCTTGAGGCTCGCCCCTCCCTCCGACGCACCTCGCCCGGGATCGTGCATGAACAGACCAGCCGCCGAGGCGAGGAGCCCTGGCAACCCCACCACCCAAAACACC
>JAKBAP010000158.1 GCA_021808995.1 Planctomycetota bacterium
CGCGAAAGACGCCGATCGAGAGCCCGAAACGATCGCAGGCGACCACGAAAACCGCGTACACCAAGAGCGAGAACCCGGCCGAAAAGGTGAGATACGAGATCGCCCCCGTGCGCTGGCTCATGGTGTAAAGGGTGATGTTGCCGTCCGCCGGAGGGAAAAACGGCGGCTCGGCCCAGGCCCCTCCCAGGCAAGAAAGCCCATAGCCGATCGCCGCCAGGCCGATCGACCAGGCGACCAACCGCCCGACCGAGCTCCAGGGATAAGGCCCCCTGACGACGGCATCATAGGCGAGCGAGCCGACCAGGGTCGGGATCGACCACGAAAGGAATCCCAGCGGGCCGCCATCGATCACCGGGGCGTGAAGAGCCCAATCCTTGTAAAACCACCAGGAGAGCCCAAAATGAAGCGCTCCGGAGGCGATCATGTAGAGCACCCGCGCTCGAGCGCCCAGGGCAATGACGGGCAAGATCCAGACCGAGGTGATCGCGATATGGACGAGGGTCTGGAAAAACTCGCGGCGAAAGGCCGCTGAGATCACGCCCCACGGCCCGAGCCGCTGGAGATCGGTCCATTTCTTGTAGTCGCCATCAAGGTGATAGACGACGAACCCGATCAGGGCCAGGCCGAGCGCCCGGTTGAGGACCGCCCCGACGGCCCCAGCGGTCCCGACGGTCCGCAATCGCTTGAGAAACGTGAGCCGATAGGCGAAGCCGACGGCGAAGAAAAACTGGGGCATGATCGTGTCGGCATAACTACAGTAGGTGTTGTGGTGCTTGAACACGGCGGGGACCACCAGATAGCCGCCGAGAAAGTTCACGAACAACATGCCGAGGACCGTGTAGCCGCGAAATTGATCGAGCGATTGGATCCGGCCGACAAGGCCCTTGGGACTCGTGGACACGAGAGATTCCCTCCTGGGAAGCGTCTAATAAGGCCATTCCGGGAAAGGCCATCCTGGTTGAATTTAGCCTGGCCGCGTGGGGCCCTGGGGCGGCTGAGCGAGCGGCATGACAACCCGAGTTTGATCACCCTTGCCCGGCGATGCAAGCCAGGATCGGGCGAGCCCGGGGCGAACGCCCGAGACGGCGGCGGGATGGCGGAAGACCAGATTCTCGAAACCCGCGGCGAGACCCCTGGTGATCGGTTCGTGAAAAAATCCCAAGAGAGTGTTGACTCGCTCGGGGAATCTTCGTATTTTGAGCCTCGTCAGTGAGATAACGACCTTCCGACACTCATCGGAGAGCGTCGGGCTAGGCTCAGGATTGCATATTCTCATCCGTCTCCTTGATTTCTTCCTCGATCGACCTCGGCTCGTCCGCGGTCGAGATTCTCGACCCCAAAAATTAGCGGCTCGATTCCTGGTGCCAAGGATGGTCAGCGCCGGGTTCGAACCGTCGTTCGCGAGGGGTGCCCTGGGGCTTGCTCCAGGGCGATTCTCGCGGCCTGCCTTCACGGTCCGTGGTTCGATTCGACAAGGATGTTCGAGTCGAGCCCGGGCCGCGACAGGCCAATTTAGGCGATGGCCGCCTTTCTTACCTAGGCGTCTTTCAAGTGGCCACTTGCCCGAGGGGGTCGGCCTGGCTCGCTCGGCTCACGGGACGACCTGGCCGCGGTAGGGGGCGTCCGCGAAGTTGCGGATCATCTCGTCGTCGGGCGCGCCCTTCGCGAAGAAGGGATTGGGAGCGGGGCGGCTGGGTGGGGTTTCGGGAATCGCGGCGGGTGGGCGCGTGCCGAGCCGGACACCGATCCGTTCGATCACGGCGAGCGAGAGCGGTTCGTCGCCGAACCATCCGACCCGGCAGGCGACGCGGGTGTTGCCTTTCTGGGGCTTGACGGTCACCTGGACGGAGCGATCGTCCTCGGTTCGGGCGTTGATCCGGAAATCGAGGCCGTCGCGAGCCCGGCTGGTTTCGGTGATTTTGAGGTCCTGGAGGGCGTCGCCGAGGACTCCCAGAACCTCGGCGGGGGGTCTGGCGAGCTCGCCGACCCCGCGGCCGGCACCAAAGGCCGGCTTTTCCAGGGTCGGCGTAGGCTCGAACCTGGGGCCAGGAATCGTACAGCCGGCCAAGGCGGCCAGCACGACCCCCAAACAAAACCTCCCACCCGGGATTCGCAAAACAGAGCCCCAATGGATCGAGAGCGGGATTCGTACCTCGCGAAGGCGAAGGCTATCCCGCCCGGCCAGACGGGTCAAGACGAAGCCGAGGAACCGAGGACGCGCGTTTCGTGAACTGATTTCTCTAGCCGCCGTTGTCCTTTGGGTGGAGATTCCTTATAATGCTTGCTCGTCTGGACTCCTTGCGTGGAGGGGTCCGCGCATGAACCCTCTTACAAGTCTTCGCCCACCGGTCGCGTCTCGAGCCCGTCGCGTGGAAGCTTGCCCGCCAGGCCCTTTCCGTGAAATGCCAGATGATCGACGACCGCGGACGGTCCCTTCCGGGATTCTCAACCGGACGGGATAGGGAAAATACCTGGAAATTATGGTAGATCGCAATCTTCTTCGTGAATTTGACGTCAGCGACGACGAGCTCGCCGCGCTTGTAACCTCCGAGGATGGAACCGATTCCTTCGACCATTTCCTGGGCGAGGGGCAGAGCTTTGAAATCGGCCGGATTGTCTCGGGCAAGGTCGTGGAAGTCGTCGGCGACCAGGTCGTCGTCGACGTGGGATACAAGTCCGAGGGCCTTGTCGCCCTGAACGAGTGGGAGGACGAACCGGCCCCGGTCCACGGAGACACGGTCGAGGTCCTTCTCGAGGGGATGGACGACGAGACCGGCGAGATCATCCTCTCCCGGAAAAAAGCCCATCGGATGCGCGCCTGGGAGATGGTGATCTCCAAGTATCACGAGGGCGATCAGGTCAAGGGGAAGGTCACCCGCAAGATCAAGGGGGGGCTCCTGGTCGACATCGGCGTCAATGTGTTCCTGCCCGCCAGCCAGGTCGACATCCGCCGCCCGTCGGACATCGCCGATTTCATCGATCAAGAGATCGAGTGCATGATCCTCAAGATCGACGAGAGCCGCCGCAACATCGTCGTCAGCCGGCGGAAACTCATCGAAATCACCCGCGAAACCCAGAAGAAGCAACTGCTCGAGGAAATCTCGGTCGGCCAGGTCCGCAAGGGGACCGTCAAGAACATCGCCGACTTCGGCGCGTTCGTCGACCTGGGGGGCATCGACGGCCTGTTGCACATCACCGACATGAGCTGGGGCCGCATCAACCACCCCAGCGACATGCTTCGCATCGATGAACAGGTCGAGGTCATGGTCCTGCACGTCGACAAGGACCGCGAGAAGATCGCCCTCGGACTCAAGCAGAAATCCGCCAGCCCCTGGGAAAACGTCGAGAAGCGCTACTCGGTCCAGACCCGGGTCGTCGGCGAGGTCGTCAACGTCATGAGCTACGGCGCGTTCGTCAAGCTCGAGGAGGGGATCGAGGGGCTGGTCCATATCTCCGAAATGAGTTGGACCAAGCGCATCAACCACCCCAGCGAACTGGTCAACATCGGCGATAAGATCGAGGTCGTCGTCCTGGGGATCAACCGCGACAAGCAAGAAATCTCGCTCGGCATGAAGCAGACCCAGGTCAACCCCTGGGATCAGGTGGCGGGCAAGTATCCTCCCGGGACGATGGTCGACGGCACGGTTCGCAACCTTACGAACTATGGCGCGTTCATCGAGATCGAGGAGGGGATCGACGGGCTCCTGCACATCTCCGACATGAGCTGGACCCGGAAGATCGGCCACCCCAACGAGGTCCTCGAGAAAGGCCAGCGGATCTCGTGCCAGGTCTTGAACGTGGATCAAGAGCGCAAGCGAATCGCGCTCGGGCTCAAGCAGCTCAAGAACGACCCCTGGGAGACCGACATCCCCGGCCGTTACGAGCCTGGTGACGTCGTGAAGGGGAAGGTGACGAAACTCACCAACTTCGGCGTCTTCGTCGAGCTCGAGCCTGGGCTCGAGGGCCTCTTGCACATCTCGGAACTGGCGGATCACAAGGTCGACAGCCCCGAGGAAGTCGTCAAGGTCGGCGATGAGATCGAGGTCAAGGTCCTCAGGGTCGATCGCGGCGAGCGCAAAATCGGCCTCTCCCGCAAGAAGGCAAGCTGGACCAAGGGCGACGGCGATCCCGCCGCTGGCGAGGCCGTCGAAGGTGCTCCAAAGGAAGCCAAGGACGCCAAGGAACCCAAGGAAACCAAGGAATCCAAGGAGCTCAAGGGGGGCCTGGGCGAAGCCGGTCCGCTCTTCAGCATCGGAGGCGCTTCCGACGAGCCCGAAGAGTGATCCCGACCGCTCACGGCTAACCCACCGTCGGCGAAAGACCAGCGACCCGTCCCACAACCGCCCTCGGCCGATTTCGATCGGTCGAGGGCGTTGTCATTTCACGCGCGCATGCCAACCCCGCCAGTGTATTCAGGATCTTGATCATATTCCGCATAATCACTAGTCATCGCAAATCTCCAGCACTTCCCATATCTCCAAGACCAACTTAAGTTCTCAAAGTCACCAGGCCGATAGATCACTTTGTCAAGCCGAGAGCGGCGCCAGGATTCGCGACCTTGGGTTCGCGCCTGGTTTGGGGAGGTGGGTCTCGACCGGACTCCGGGGGGATCGGTTCGAGGACTCAGCTCTGTCGCCTTGGTGATGAGGGTTTGAGCCGACGTGGGCCGGGTGCTTCCTGGCCAACATCGGACCGCGCTTGCCAGGCTGCGATTGTCCGGCACCGGAGGGTGTGTGCCCGAATCGGGCCGCCCGGGATCCGGGGAATCGGGACGATCGATCGAGCCCCTGGCTGCGTTCGCTCGCATTCCGCCCAGATCGCGACGTAGTCGCTATTCACGGCTTCGCCCCAGGCCCGACTGTCTCATCGATCGGACCCAGGTTTCGACCGACTCAACGAGGATCTACATGGCCCGAATTCGTCGACATCGCCGGGACGCGGTTCAAAGCCCCCTGGAGACTTACCTCCGCGAGATCAACGAGACCGCGCTCCTGAACGCGGATGAAGAGAAGGAGCTCGCCCATCGGATCGCGCGAGGTGACAAGATGGCGCGAGACCGGATGGTTCGGGCCAACCTCCGGTTGGTCGTCAATATCGCCCGAGGATACATAGGGAAGGGGCTCGCGCTTCAGGATCTGATCGAGGAGGGGAACCTGGGATTGCTCCGGGCGGTCCAGGGGTTTGACCCGGCCGTCGGCACCCGGTTTAGCACCTACGCGAGCTATTGGATCAAGCAATCGATCAAGCGAGCGCTTGTGAATACGGCGAAGCCGATTCGGATCCCGGCCTACATGGTCGAGCTGCTGTTCAAGTGGCGGCGGATGGCGGCGGATTTGCAGGAAAAGATGGGGCATCCGCCGTCGATCGAGGATATCGCGGCCGCGCTTGAGCTTCCCAAGAAGAAGCTCGCGATCGTGAAGAAGGCGATCAAGGTCTACAATTTGGTCCCACAGACCGACCAACCGGAAAATGGCTGGAGTCTGGGTGAGATGCTCATGGACGAGCGCACCCGGGCTCCCGACGTGGTGATGGTCGAGGCTGACAATCTGCGGATCGTCCTGAATCACCTGGACGAGATGGACAAGCGGGAGGCGACGGTGTTGCGGATGCGGTTTGGCCTCGACGACGAGCCGCCGAAGACGCTCAAGGAGATTGGCGAATCGCTAGGACTGACCCGCGAGCGGGTGCGGCAGATCGAGAATGAGGCCCTGGGCAAGCTGTCGGCGACACTCCAGGCTGACTGAGCGGTTGGCGCGTGATCGTGGATGCCATGCGAGCGAGGGGTCTGGTGGTCGGCGTGGGCTCCTCGCCTCGTGGTGGCAACATTCCGCGCCTGAGCCGTGACCGCAGCCGAAGCGCCACCACCCCTGCGCCGGTGGTGAGCAACATCACGAACGCGGTCGGCTCCGGCACCGGGGTCGCGTCGTTCGGGACCGCCCGAAGTGAGGTCCGCGGTCGATCGCTCGAAAAATCGGTGTCGAAAACGCCGCTGAAGGTGCTATTGGCATAGGCGTTGATTCGTAGGTAGGCCTCGGTGCCGAAGGTCTCCGCGAGCGCTCCCCCGTCAATCCGCACATCCAGGTCGAACGCCTGGTCCTTGGACGATCCGCTCCGAGCGGCCTCCGCGCCAAAGGCGATCGGTCGGCCCGAGAGAAGCACCCCTTCGTAGGTCTTTTCCCCAATCACGACCGTACCCCGGATCTCGAATCGGTTTCCAGGCCCCTCCACGAGCCGCCCATTGCGATCGAGCTTCATCAACAACGATTGGTACAGCGACCCGCGCAGGTCGGGGCCAAGCGGGACCATGCGGTCAGCGCCTGGGCCGAGCTTGATCAGATGAGGGGCGTTCACCAGTTCGAACGTTCCGGTTCGGGTGCTGGGATCGTAGGTATAGGTTTGCGAGCCCACGATGTCGCCGGCGATGCTGGGAAACGAGCGCTTGGAATTGGCTCGGATCAGGTCGCCACGGGCCTCGGATTCGAGCCGATGGCCGATCGCCAGAATGCCTAGGGCGATGATTAGCAGGGGTTTGCGCATCCGGTGCATGGGCTCGTCCTTGGGGTCCGTCCGCTCTCGTCGCCCTCGGGGCTTCGACCTTGATAATCCTCGAAATCAAGGGGCCGTGGGGCGATTGCTCGCCCGACCGACCGTCGCGATCGAGATCAAAACACGATCACCCGATCGTGTCAATCTCGACCTGGACTCACAATCAAGCGACGATAGGGATGTGAAGCCGCTGGATCGGGTGGTCCACGGTCGAGCCCGTCAAGTCGAGGATCATGTGATGGACGCGAGCCGGATCGCCCGAGTCTTGAGTGAAATGGGGACGCTTCTTGAGCTCAAGGGAGAAAACCCCTTTCGCTGCCGCGCCTATCACGCGGCGGCCCAGGCGCTTGAGGGCTTGCCCGCCGACCTGGGCGTGATGATCGCCGACGGCAGTCTCAAGGACGTCAGCGGCATCGGCGAGACGATGCACAAAAAGATCGTTCAGCTCGCGACGACGGGTCGGCTGGCGGAACACGAGGAGCTCAGGCGGAAGACGCCGCCAGGCTTGATCGCGCTTTTACGGGTGCCGGGCCTGGGTCCCAAGAAGATCAAGCTGCTCCACGAGGAGCTCGCGATCGAGAGCCTGGCCGACCTGCGTCGGGAGGCCGAGTCGGGCCGGATCGCCGCGCTCAAGGGTTTTGGGGTGAAGACCGAGGCCAAGATCAAGGAGGGCGTTGCCTACATCGAGAGCATGGGCGACCGAATCTTGATCTCGCAAGCGGATCGGCTGGCGAGCCCCGTGCTGGCGGCGGTGCGGGCACATCCCGCGGTGATCCGGGCCGAGACCTGCGGCAGCCTGCGAAGAAGGGCGGAGACCATCGGTGACATCGACGTCCTTTTTAGCTCGACCGAGCCGGCCGCCGTGCTCGACGCGCTCGTCGCCTTGCCACAGGTCGCGACGGTCCTCGCCCATGGTCCGACCCGAGCCAGCGTTCGCCTGGCCGATGGCGTCCAGTGCGACCTCCGCGGGGTCGACGACTCCCAGTATCCCTTTGCACTTCATTATTTCACGGGGTCCAAGGCCCACAACATCGCCATCCGGGGACGCGCGATCGAGCGCGGGCTCTCCCTCAATGAATATGCCCTCACGGGCGAGACCGGCCCTGTTCCCTGCCGCGACGAAACCGAGCTCTTCGCCGCGCTCGGGCTCGAATTCATTCCGCCCGAGCTTCGCGAGCATCACGGCGAGATCGAGGCCGCCGCCGCGGGGAAACTCCCCAGACTGATCACACGGGCCGACCTGACGGGGACGTTTCACTGCCACACCCATTACAGCGACGGTGCCAACACCCTTGAGGAAATGGCCCTGGCCGCCCAGGCGCGCGGGCTGGGCTATCTGGGGATCGCCGACCATTCGCGGTCAGCGCGTTATGCCGGGGGGCTCGAGATCGATCGGGTGCGCGAGCAATGGCTCGAGATCGACCGCTTGAACGCGACGTTTGGTGATTCGTTTCGGCTCTTCAAGGGGACCGAGTGCGACATCCTTCCCGATGGCTCGCTCGATTATCCCGACGACCTCCTGGACGGCTTTGATTACGTGGTGGCCAGTGTCCATTCGCACTTTCATCTGTCGCGGGACCAGATGACCGAGCGCCTGGTGAAGGCCGCCATGAACCCTCGCGTGACGATGATGGGGCATCTGACCGGACGATTGATCCTGGCCCGCGAAGGTTATGCGCTGGATGTCGCCGCGGTGGTCGACGCGGCGGCCCGATCCGGAGTCATGATCGAGATCAACGCCAACCCCCACCGCCTGGACCTCGACGCCGCGGAATGCCGCCGAGCCCGGGCCAAGGGGGTGATGCTCGTGATCAATCCCGACGCACACGCCACCGACGGCCTGGACGACCTTGATTATGGAGTCTCGGTGGCACGCAGGGCGTGGCTCACCGCCGCCGACGTCTGGAACACCGGCCCCCCCCAGGACATGGCCAAACGACTGGCGGCGAGGCGCGGTGGGTAAGCGGCCGGTGCCGCTCGCCAAGAATTCTGGCCGTGGACTGAGTTCGCTCCGGACGACACGTGATGGGCTCTTGGGTGCGCCAACCGATTCAGGCGTCTCCTTGAGAGTCGTGATTGACCCTGATGAGGCGAGGAAGCAACCACGACCTCGCCGAACACGGCGCAACGAACGTATTCGCCAGTGAACGTTGGGACGTGACGCCCCGAGCGCTCCAGGGCGGCGCGAAACGTGACCACGGACTCACATCCGTGGTCACGCGAGCGGTCCGAGTCCGTCGAGGGTAGGCCCTGGATCCTCACGAGTCGCCGGCACGCCAAAAACCTTCCGCGCGGACCAAATGCCAGAATCCGTTGGCGCGCCCGATCACCTCCAACGACTGGCGGTCGGGTTCCCAGGGCGTTAGGATCACCCGATCCTGAACTTCAAAGGGGTGCGCGTCGCCCTTGCGGGGGGGCCGGGGCCTTCTATAATGAAATTTGGGGGAACAGGAATGGGTGCCAGGCTCGGCCTGGCCTTCGTTTCCTGGGCGAGTAGCGATCGCTTGACCCCTTTTTGCAGGAATTCAGGGACGACAACCGATCCAGGGCGATGACTTTTATCGTAACGCCTTGGGTTCGGCGAGGATTTGTTCGTCTGTTGGATGGATCGTGACCGTCATCCATACACGTCATCGATTTTTTCCAGGGACTCCGCCATGGCTCCAGCAAAGTCGATCGCCGGGAAAAAGCGGAAGTATTTTTCGGTCGAGGAAGCCAACAAGGCCCTCCCCTTGGTCCGAATGATCATGACCGACATCGTCCGCCAGTACCGGGTCGTGGAGGATTTGCAACGGCGGTTGTCGCTGGTTCAAAAGACGTCGCGAAAGAGCGCGGGCGATCCCTATAGCGAGGAGCTGGCCCAGAGCCAGGCCGAGCTCGACTCAGAGGAGAGCAAGCTCGGTGCCTATATCGACGAGCTTCGCAAGCTGGGTGTCGAATTCAAGGGACCCGACGGCCTCTGCGACTTTTACAGCATGGTGGACGGCCGGGAGGTCTTTCTGTGCTGGAAGCTCGGCGAGCCCGAAGTGCTCTATTGGCATGAACTTGAATCAAACTTTCTGGGTCGCCAACCGATCGGTGCCGGCGCGCTCGACGAATCCTGAGGCGACACCATTCGAGGTTTCGGTTCCAAGTCGGGGGTCGCGAGCGTGAAGGGTTTGCCAGAGGTGTCGGGAGGGCGCGTCGTCACGCTGGATGGACCCGCCGGCGCGGGCAAGAGCACGGTCGCCCGGAGACTGGCCCTGAACCTGGGCTGGCGGTTGCTTGATACCGGGGCCATGTATCGCGCGGTCACCTTGGCCGCGCTCCGCGCGAGCCTGGACATGACCCAGGAGGCCGAGCTTGCTCGGTTGGTCGAGACCATCACCGTGGAATTGCCCCCGTCCCGGGTGCTGCTCAATGGCGAGGATGTGAGCTCACTGATCCGCGCGGCCGAGGTCACGGAACAGTCCCGATTCGCGGCTGACAGCCCGAGCGTTCGTCGGCGTCTGGCGACCTGGCAGCGGGCGTTCGCGGTGGGAAACGATCTGGTTACCGAGGGCCGCGACCAGGGGACGCTGGTGTTTCCCCAGGCATTCCGCAAATACTATCTGACCGCCAGCGATGTCGAGCGCGCTCGCCGGCGATCAGCCGAGATGGCCGCTCGAGGCGAACCGGCCGATGTCGACGACGTTTTACGGAGCCTTCGAGAGCGCGACGCGCGCGACGCCGCCCGCGCGATCGCCCCGATGACGCCGGCGGCCGACGCGATCATCGTCGATTCGACGGGCCTCACGATCGACCAGGTCGTCGACTTTCTCGCGGCCGACATTCGCGACCGACTCTCCCTCCGTGACCTGTCTTCTTGAGAGAATCCCTCATTGAAAGCCTCCGCGACCAAACACGACGTTGGCGAGCCGGGCCGACCCCAGGCTGATCGGTCCCGGCTCTCGGCGGCCTGGTATGACCTCGTGCGAAGGTCGTCGGGAGCGCTCGCGGCGGTGTATCTGGGCTGGCGCGCGACCGGGCGGGAAAACGTACCGGCGACGGGAGGGGCTCTCCTGATCTCAAACCATGCCAGTCATCTTGATGTGTTTATGCTTGGCGTTCCGCTGAGGCGTCCGCTCAATTATGTGGCGCGGTCGACCTTGTTTGTACCGGTCCTGGGGTTTCTGATTCGATCGCTCGGTGGTTTTCCGATCGAGCGGGAGGGGTTTGGG
>JAKBAP010000159.1 GCA_021808995.1 Planctomycetota bacterium
CACGCGGCGTCGCTCGGTCAGGCTTGCGCCCATTGCCGAAGATTCTCGACTGCAGCCTCCCGTAGGAGTCTGGGCAGTGTCTCAGTCCCAGTGTGCCGGGCCACGCTCGCACGCCCGGTAGGCATCAGAGGCTTGGTGGGCCATTACCCCGCCAACTACCTAATACCACGACGGTCCGTCCCAGGGCGCCAGAGCTTTGGTTCACATCGGATGCCCGACGTGAACGTCGCTGGGAATTACCCGCGGTTTCCCGCGGCTATGCCCAACCCTGGGGTTGGTTGCCGTCGCCTTACTCACCCTTACGCCACTGATCTCGTCCGAAGACGAGACCCGTTCGACTTGCATGCCTAATCCACGCCGCCAACGTTCATTCTGAGCCAGGATCAAACCCTTCAAAAATGAGACGGTTCTCGGTGCTCCGGGGTTTTGACACCCCGTCATCCCGATGGCCGATCCTCACCCGAAAGGGTTGAGGAAAAAAATTGGTCGCACTTCATCGTTCGCCGAGTTGTCGTCTTGTTCCCTGGCCCGAGGGCCAACGATCAAGACGCGTTCCCGACGACCGAGGAGTGCCGGTTCATGCTGTCCGTTCCGACCTCTCGCGTCCGCGTGAGCGGGCTCGAGAGCTCGAGAACCGAACCATTCGCACGCCGGCTACCCTCAAAGGTACATTGACTCGACGAATCTCGTCTCGTCTCGTCTTCTCTATTGGCTGACGAATGCAATCGACCGAATTTTCAAGGAGCGTCTGGTTTGGCTCGCCAGCGGACGCAGTGCCGCCAAACGAGGCTTGACCAGAATGGGCTTGTCGTCGTCCACCGACACTGTCGGCCGGTGCGAGACGCCGTTAGTTGGCGATTCGCTCCGGCCGTGTCTCGAGTCAGATTTCCTCAACAAGGCAAGAGCTATCTTACCGGTGATCAGTCCCAGGTCAACACCCTACTCCCAAAAAATTCTTCGTACCCTCATCGACGGGGTTTTCCGAGGCACGTCGAGGGATGGGCCGCCGGCGACTGAATCGGGATTTCCCATGGGTGGTTCGCGTGGCGACCGCGGGTGTTGAGAACCTGGAATCCGTGGCTGATTTGGATTTCCGTCAAAAGCGCGCGTAAACTGTCAGTGGTGTCGCGATGCCGTGGCTGGGACTGGGTCGACCTTGTGGAGGGGTTCACCTAGGACCTGATCGCGGCGGATTCTTGCTTGAGGGAGACACGCGCATGCCCGTCGCCCTGACCGAGCCCACGACCGACGACTGGGTCAAGATGGTCTTGTTCGACCGTGGTTATTTGGCCCTGATCAAGGGAGAGGCGATCAAGGTCTATCTCGCGATCATCCAGGCCTGCGATGGTGTTCCCGACCGGAGTGTGACCATCAGTCTGGGCGTTCTGGCCCGTCGCACCCGTCTCACCTCGCCGACGGTGATTGAGAGCCTGTCGCGGCTGGAGCGGTTGGGTTTGGTGGTTTCGACGACGCGGCAGCGCGGGAAAGTCAACACCTACTATGTTTCGGCCCCACCCGTCCGGATCTCGGCGGCGGAGCAGGCTTGACCGGTTGAGCGCCCGCGATGGTGGCGACGAGCCGGGGGGTGGCTCGGCGAGAGACGCTGGCGGACACGATTGAGCAAGACAACAGAGGTCGCTAGGCGTGATAAATTGACCATCTCGGACGCCTCCCCCAGATTTTCGACTGGGGTTCACGTCAGGCGAGGGCCATGAGTTCGTATTTTTTCCGCGTTGAGCACGACTTGCTGCGTTCCGAGGCTTTCAAGAGCCTGGGTGGGTCCGCGATCAAGGTCTACCTGGTTCTGGGTTTGTACTCGGATTTTGGCACCGACTGGGCATTTCCCAGTATTCGGACAATCGCGCGGCAATCAGGCTTAAGCCGGCAGACGGTTTTGACGGCGATTGACCAGCTCGTCGAGGCTGGCTTGCTGGCGACGACCAAGTCTCGGGGGCGATCGACGGCCTACCGATTGATCCGCCCAGCGCCGGCGCGGCCGTCCAAGACAAAGGGGTCAAGAAACGCGACGACTCTCGAGCAAAGTGGTCCAATATCTTTTGTACTGAACACGGAATCTGGTCCAATTTCTTTACAGGATGATGGTCCCACTGGTCGAAAACCTGGACCAGGCGCGGTCCAAGTTTCGTCCGAGGCTGGCCGCGAGGCTAGGCCCAAACAAGAGACACAGGACCGAGATGACACGACACCATCGATTGCGATCTCGGGAACTCCCTTCCACATCACGGCGGAGGGGGACCTTGTTGTTGTGTCGGATTTACAGGATCATCTGACGAAACTTGGCCTCTCGGCCCGGATGGCTCGTCAGTTGATCGCGAGCCACGATGAGCGGGAGATCGCGCGGATCTTGCTCAATGCCTTGTACTTACAGACCCAGGGGAAGCTCAGGAACGGCCCTGGCTATATTCGCACGGCGATCGAGGAGGGCTATGAGCTCCTGCCGCAGGTCGCCACCCGTCTTGAGGGCCGCCGCCGCGAGCTGCAAGCTCATTTATTGCAAACGGAAGCGGCAAGGGAGCGAGTTCGGGAAACCCAGGCTCGCGATGAGGAGGAAGCCGCGATCGCGTATGTCTTGGAGGCTCTTGGCCCCGTGGAGCTTGAGCGTCTAGTCGAATGTGCCTTGCGCTCGCTGCCCGATGCGATCGCCCGCCGCAACCCGACCCTCACGAATCCCTTTGTCAGAGCCAAGGTCTACGAACTGGCTTGTGGCGAGCCATCGACCTAAGTAACTGATAATAAGCAGTTTAAGGCTATACCGATTTTGGCGGTCCGGTTGGACTGCCATTTTGGCTGACAGCTCCTAGGACTCGAACCGAGACCGATCACCGGAAAGCCCAAGAATTGTGGATTTGCAATCGTCCTGGCTTTGCATCAATAGGATATTCCCCCGCGGATTTGCCTGAGCCGCCTTGGGTTTGCGAAAGATCAGGAGGTCGCGGACCTGCCCCAGGAGGCGACCCTCGGAACGAGCCTGGCGGACTTGCTGGGGCAGATATGACCCACTCATGGGGCAACTGATCCGCCGCTCGGGAATTAAGCCGGCTTGAGTCCCCGCGACATAGCCAAAAAAGGCGTGATCAAGATATCCCACGCCAGCGGGGAGATCTTTCTCCGTCTGGGGAGCAAGTAACAGCGCGAGGACTCCGCCAGGCCGTAGGGTGGCGTGGGCGCTCTGGGCGAGGTGATTGAGAAACGCGATCCAATCGGAAAGCGAGCCCGTCGCGAGGTCGCCGGGGTATTTGTCGGCGAGCATGGTGTGGTAGGGGGGGTCGCAGAAAATCAGGGCACAGCCGACGGCATTAGCTGGGAAGCCAGTTTTGACGTCGTGGCAACCAATCTCGGGGCGAGTGGGGCTCAGATCGTAGGCAAGACAGCGCCGGCCCATGGCGAGACAGATATCGAGGGTGGTTCCGCCACCGGCCATGGGGTCGACCACGAGATCACCTGGCTGGCTGAAATAATAGAGCGTGTGGGCGATGATGCCGGGAGGAATCGAGCCGGGGTGTGGGATGCCAAAGGCTCGATCATGGCGGAACGACCAGACGTCGTAGGGGGTTGGCTTGAAGCCGGCGCTATACCGGGTTCTCCGTCTGAGATCCTTGTACGCGGCATGGATGGTTTTCAGGCCCAGATCGATCTGATGGACGCTACTCTTGGCCCGAGAATCGCCAGCCTTCGCGAGTTTCCAGATTGCTTGGCCCTGGCGATACCGGTCCTTGCCTCCGATTCCAAGGCGGGCGGCGATGGCATTGTCCACGCGTCCTTGGGGCGTGATGTCGGCGCGAGGGTCCGCGTCCCCGGCGGGAGGGTCGGATTTCCGACGTTCGGGCGGCTCGCCGTGATCATCGACCGTTATTGTCCTTCCCCGGAGATTGGCGATTCGTCGTCTTCTGGCCGAGTGGGTCCAGAGGTCATGAAGGGCGTCAGCCTCGCGCATTAATTGACTGAACGTCTTTTGCCGTTGGAGGTTATATTCAATGATCGCTTCCTTGCGTGGTTCTTCGCCGGGAAGCTCGACGATCTGACAGGGGATGGTGGGGAGGTTGAGCTCGAGGGCGCATGCGTGGCGGCGGTGGCCAGAGACGAGTTCCCAGGTTTTGGGCTTTTCGCCGGGGGTGACGACCAAGGGGACCAGGATGCCGTGTTCCTGGATGCTCGGGAGGAGTTGGTCGTGGTTGATGTCGGGGTCGCCGTAGAGCGATTGGCTAAAGGGATTGGGCTTGAGGCGTCGGGGTGGTATCGAGATGATACGCGCGACGGATTTGGCGTGAGCTTTCGTGAGCATGATGGGGGCGTCCTTGTCCCGCATTTGGCGGATGGTCCCTGGTCAGGGATTCTCGGGGTCGGGACGGTAGCAGAGTTGACCCACGATGTCCATCGAGATTGATGAACCGTGAGGGAAGGGTCGTGGTCCTCGGGTGGCTTTTAGGGGCAGGGAGGCCTGGCATGTCGGCGCGTTGGTCGGGGGATGAATGGTCCGCCGGTGATAGACCGCGTGGCCCCTTGAAAATCCGGGGTTTGGGGAACGAAGGGTCTCGGCCGGTCCGGTCTTTCCGGCCCTTGGTCTCGGTCGTGGCCCCCGCGCATAACGAGGTCGAGAATCTTCCCTTGCTGGTCGAGGAGACGGTCGTCGCGCTGCGCCAAATGACCGCCGATTGGGGGATGGCGCGGTTTGAGTTGATCATCGTGGACGACGCCTCGACCGATGGGACGCGGCGGGTCCTTGAGCGATTGGCTGGCGTGTATCAGGAGTTGCGGATTTTCACGATGGCTCGCCAGGGGGGGCAATCGGCGGCGCTCTTCGCTGGGATTCGCGTAGCGCGAGGGGATTGGATCGCGACCTTGGACGCGGACCTTCAAAATGATCCTCGCGACATCGCCCGTTTGTGGGGGGCTCTGTCGGGTCATGACGCCGTCCTGGGGTATCGCCGCGCGCGAGCGGACGTCTGGTCCAAGCGATGGACCGCGTTGCTCGCGAATCGAATTCGCAACTGGGTCCTTGGCCAGGAGATCCGCGACACGGGGTGTTCGCTGCGGATCTTTCGCCGAAAGACGGCCTTATCCTTGCCGATGTTTCGCGGCGTCCATCGCTTCATGGGTCCGCTTCTGCTACGGGAAGGGTGCGACCTGGCGCAGATTCCGGTCGAACATCGGCGGCGGCGACATGGTCGATCGCACTATGGGATCGGCAATCGTTCGCTGGGGGTGGTGCTGGATCTCGTCGGTGTAGCCTGGCTCATGAAGAGGCCCTTGCGTTGCGATTTTTCGGGCGTTGATCGGAATCGGATCAAATCCCGGCGAGTCGACTCACCTCGGAATGAAACGCGAGCCGTGGGCTTGATCGAGGGTTGATTCATGGGTCATCCGGCGATCTGGCTGGTCGTGGGATTCGTGGGTCAGGCGCTCTTTTCAGCGCGGTTCTTGGTTCAATGGTTGGCCTCGGAGCGGGCGCGAACTTCGGTGATTCCCGTCGCGTTTTGGTGGTTAAGCATGGCCGGAAGCATGAGCTTGCTGATGTACGCCGCGTCGCGTGGCGACCCCGTGATCATCGTCGGACAATCGATTGGCGTTGTTGTTTACGCGAGGAACCTGTTTTTGCTCCGGGAGCGAGAGAGATCGGGGCGGGGATTTTCGGCTGGTGGAGCGTGCATGGGGAAAAATCCAGCCTCGAGCCCTATCGTGGGCGGATCGTCTTGTGATAGGATTCGCTGACTTCAGGGATGAGAGCCGACGTGTCGTGAGGGGTCGAGCCTATGGAAAGGCGAGGCGATATCAGCGATCTCGGGTCGTGGGCCGAGGTTGTTTTCGGCGTTCTGCCGTGGATGCCTGGGTCAGGCTTAACCAGGCGAGTGCCCCAGCAAGGCGTCGACGGCCGACCCGATGTCGGGGGTGCGCATCAGCGATTCACCGACCAGGATCGCGGCGACTCCGGCGGCTTCGAGCATGACGACGTCGTGGCGGTCGCGAACGCCGCTTTCGCTGATCAAGACGATCTCGGGCGGGATTTGATCGCGCAGTCTCAGCGTGTGATCAAGGTTGGTCTTGAAGGTCTTCAGGTCGCGGTTGTTGACGCCGATCAGGCTCGCGCCCGAGGCAATGACGCGGGGCAGGTTGATCTCGTCGTGAAATTCGACGAGAGCGGCCATGCCCAGCTCGCGGGCAAACTCTTGAAACGACCGCAGCTCGTGATTGTCGAGAATTTCGGCGATCAGCAAGATGGCGTCCGCGCCCGCGGCTCGGGCCTCGGCGATCTGGTAGACGTCGATCGTGAAATCCTTGCGCAGGATGGGGATCTCAACGTTGGCTTGGACCGCGATCAGGTGGTCGAGCGATCCCTGGAAATAGGGTGTGTCGGTCAACACGGAAAGACAGGTCGCGCCGTGGGTCTGGTAGGCCAGCGCGATGGCGACGGGGTCGAAGCTGGCCCGAATGAGCTGAGCCGATGGGCTGGCCTTCTTGATCTCGGCGATGAGTTTGATCGGGCCTGGGGCGGCGAGGGCCGCGTGAAAATCGCGCGGGGGAGAGGCTCGCCTGGCGTCCTCAAGGACCCGTTCGAAGGATCGGTGCCGCCGCGCCTCGGCGACGTGCGCGCGTTTCGATTCCGTGATCTCGTCGAGGATGGTCGTCATGGGTCAGGTCGGTCCGTTCATCGAGGCAATCCTATTCCATTACGTTAAGACGATCGTCGCGCGGCCAAGCTCCGCGAGTTTATCGTAAGGGCTTGGCCATTGAGGAGGGAAGGCCGCCCGGGTCCGCTTTCGGCCGATCGGCGAAGGGAATCTGGCCTGGTTGGGTGTGGGAGGCTTCTTGGGCTCTGTCGAGAATAGCGTTTATTCGCGTTGGGACGACAAAATTGGCGAACTCTCAAGGGTTGGGAATTGACGAATCAGGTTCTCGCAGGATAAGACCAGGTTGACTCTTGAAATCGCCGCTATCATGTTTCACCATCTTGAGTTTGGTCATTGCGGGTCGTGGTTGAATGGTGGGTGATACGGCGATTGCAAGGAGTCGTTGGCGGCTGAATGAGAGGGCGGTGAGTGAATCATCTGGCGAGATGGACGGCAAGGATGCATGAAGAGGGTTCATGATGACAACCATTCCATGTCCGAACGCCGCGTGTGGTTGGATCTCTCGATTGGGAGAGGATCCGCTCGGCCGTATTTTTCGCTGCCCTCGCTGTTCGACGAGGCTTCCGACGGCGTCCTCTGGAGCGGCTGACGCGGGTTGGACCAGCGTTTTGAATCATCGGTCTCGGGGGGCGAGCCTGTCTCGAATCACGGAACGGGTTGTTCATGCGCGTGGTTATTCGTCGCGTGACAGCGGCGAAGTGAGGGTGGAGGCGTTTCGCTGGGATCTGGACGATGACGGCGATGAGATTCGGCCGGGGATCGTGACATCGAGCGAGGTCTTGGTGGAACCTCTTTCAAGCGAAGAGGGGAGCGAGCGGGAGTTGGGTCGTTGCTGGAGTTCAGCCGCGCATTCGAGCCTGAGTTCAGGAGATCGAGGGTTCGGGTCTGGGATTTCGGCCGGTGGTGAGACGCTGGGGCGGTTTCGCATTCTTGGTGTTCTTGGCGAGGGTCGATACGCGACGGTCTATCGGGCCTATGATCCGGTGCTTGAGCGTGATCTGGCGCTCAAGACGCCGCGACCCGAGTTGGTTGGCGTGACCAAGGTGATCGATCGATTCCTTGGGGAGGCGAAGGCTCTGGCTCGATTGCGGCATCCTCGGATCGTTCCCATCTATGAGGCCGGGCGTTCTGGGAGTGGCTACTATATCGCGATGGGGATTATTGAGGGGCAAAGCCTGGCGGATCGGCTGGCGGCGGCGGCGATGTCCCCACGGCAAGCCGCCCTGATCACCGCCGATCTCGCGGACGCGCTGGCGTGTGCTCACGCGGAGGGAATTGTCCATCGTGATGTGAAGCCGGCGAATGTTCGGCTTGATGCGCGAGAATCGGCGTATTTGATGGATTTCGGCGTCGCCTATCGGCCTGATTCGGGCGAAGTGGTGACGTTGCCCCCTGGGTCGATCGTGGGGACGCCCGCCTATGTCGCTCCCGAACAAGCCAGCGGCGGGCAAACCGACGTGTTGCCGGCCAGTGATCAGTACAGCCTGGGGGCGGTTCTTTACGAGCTTTTATGTGGCGAGCCCCCCTTTTCCGGGCCTCCTTCGTATGTGCTGTTCCACGCCATTCATGTCGAGCCGGCCTCGCCCCATTTGGTTGAGCCCAAGGTTCCCCGGTCGTTGGCGGCGATCTGTCTCAAGGCTCTGGCGAAGCAGCCCGAGCGGCGTTATGAAAGCTGCCTTGAATTCTCCTCCGACCTGAGGCGCTGGCTGGCTGGCTCGCCCCCCGTGGCTCAGCGTCGGACCTGGGCGCTTTCGCGCGGTTGATCGGCTACAATTGAATTTTTCGCCATCCGTGATCCAATCGAGGGAGCATCATGCTTGGCCGTGTCCTGGTTCTTTCCGCAAGTGCCGGCGCGGGCCATCTTCGAGCGGCGGAGGCCATTGAAAAGGCCATCCAGTCGCGAGGTCTGGCCTCCGAGGTCCAGCATGTCGATGTCCTCAAATACACCAATAAGGTCTTTCGCCACCTTTACTCGAAGGCCTATCTCGATCTGGTTAACCGAGCGCCTGAAGTCCTCGGCTGGCTCTACGACTATCTGGACGAACACCGCGAAAACGACCCGATCCGGCTGGCCCTTGATCGGTTGAATGCCGCCCCTTTCGTGCGATTTCTGCGGCGGTATCAGCCGGACGTGGCGATTTGCACGCATTTTCTGCCGTCGGGCATCATTTCGGCCCTGAAGGGGGAGGACAAGTTCAAGGTGCTCAACGCCGTCGTCGTGACCGATTTCGACGTTCATGCGATGTGGCTTTGCCGCGATCTCGAGCAATATTTCGTCGCGCTCAATGAAACCAAGGTTCACTTGAAGGCTCTTGGGGTGCCAGACTCGATGGTGACGGTTTCGGGGATTCCCATTGATCCGGTCTTCTCGTGCGTCAAGGACCGCAGGGCCATGCGAAGAAAGCATGGGCTCCTCGATCGGTTCACGATCTTGGTGTCGGCGGGGGGTTTTGGCGTGGGGCCGGTGGGTCGGATGATGGAAGCGCTCACCCGGCTTGAACAGCCCGCCCAGGTGGTTGCCGTCTGTGGTCGGAATGAGTCGCTCAGGGCCGAGCTGGCTCGCAAAATCGCGATCTTGAACCCGGGCAAGACGGTTTCGTTCAAGCTGATTGGCTTCACGACGGAGATGGACGAGCTGATGTCGGCCGCCGATCTCTTCGTGGGCAAGCCTGGCGGCTTGACGACGTCCGAGGCGCTTGCCAAGCATCTCCCGATGGTCGTGATCAATCCGATTCCCGGCCAGGAAGAGCGTAATTCCGATCATTTGCTGGAGGAAGGAGCGGCGATTCGGTGTAATAATTTGCCGACGCTGGCCTATAAAATCGAGTTGCTACGAAATACGCCCGAGCGGCTCGAACGGATGAGCGAGGCAGCGCGGGGCATGGGCAAGGTCAACGCGGCGTTTACGATCGTGGATCGGCTTCTCGAGCTTCGCCAGCCGGCGCCGTCATTGACCGGGTCGTCACGATCGGCTCGTTCGCGGCGAAAGTAGGCCGAACGGAATTTGGGTCGTGTCGCGGGTATCGCGATCTCGCGGTTGCTGGCGAGTGGGCGGTCGATGGTTTACATTGACCGGCTGGGAAAATGGCGAGACGGCCCCCGGCGGGTCGTTGCCCAGGCTCTTTTTGATAGGAGGCCGCGATGCGTGGTCCTCGGATGAGGTTTTTGGCTTATGCGGTGATCGTGGCCCTGGCGCCGATCACGACGATGGCCGGCGACCAGCAACCAGTTCTCAGCGACTATTTTCCGCCCACGGAGGAGCAGGGGGGTTGGCGGACGCTGCTTCCCGCGGAGGGTCCGCCCAACGACACGGCGAAGGCTCGTATTCGCGAATTGGCGGGAATCGATTGGGACGTGCTCAAGCAAGCCTGGGATCATAACATCCGCGCGGAGGGGGCCACCGGGTTCCTGGTCATTCGTCGGGGCTATATCGTCGGTGAGTGGTATAAGGACGGCGACCACGCGAAAGCTTACAATATCTATTCCAGCTCGAAATCCTACACCAGCACGGCGTTTGGGATGATTCTCGCCGATTTTGGCCATGGTCCATTGTCGTCGGGAAAGACCCTGTCGTTGGATCATAAGGTGTGCAACGCCGAATGGCTCCCTGAATCGCTTCCCTTGCCTGATCCACGCAAGGCCGGGATCACCGCGCGCGAGCTGCTCAACATGGTCTCGGGCCTTGGCGAGGAGAATCCGCCGGTCAAGGATTACCCGTTTGAATGGGCTCTTGGGCATCGCGAGGGGTCGCCGATGGCCCGGCTCAAGAATGATCCTGGGACCGCGTTTCATTACAGCAACGCCGGGGTCGCGCATCTGTCGCTGTTGTTTCATCGAGCGACTGGGGAGGATCTCTATCCATTCCTCAAGAGACGGCTGTTCGAGCCGGTGGGGATCACGCAATTGGAGTGGACGTCGATGGGGGGGCCGGCGAGTGGTGCCGGCGCGATCGGCCCCTA
>JAKBAP010000160.1 GCA_021808995.1 Planctomycetota bacterium
TGCGTGGACGCCGTCGATCTCGAAGAGCCAAGGTATCCCATCAAAGCCCCCAGTGATCGCGCCCCGCGAGGACGTCCCGTCCCCCCAGTTGATCGCGGCCGTGAATCCAGCCGGATTCGTGACGCTATTCCCGTTGGAATCGGTCGCCTGGAAATTCGCGAGATCTTGGTATTCGGT
Organism: Planctomycetota bacterium; assembly: GCA_021808995.1. Classification (GTDB taxonomy): domain Bacteria; phylum Planctomycetota; class Planctomycetia; order Isosphaerales; family Isosphaeraceae; genus JAKBAP01. The sequence continues at coordinate 178 of JAKBAP010000160.1, forward strand.
CACATTCCCGCCGATCGAGGTTCCCGCTTCGGACTCACCGTTGAGCGTCACGTTGTAGCCGCTGAGCAAGCTGCGTGACTCCAGGGAGTCGAGCCGCGGTCTCACACGCCGGGCTGTCGAAAGCCGGGGATGTGCTGAGCTTCGGCCCCGCCAGAGCATACCACCCCCTCCTCTCACTTTTCATGGACGCAAACGCGAGTGAGCGATCCGTTTGATAAACCACCATCACGAAATCTCGGGCGAGCAATGTCGATCTTGCCCTTCCGCATTGGGGCCATTCAAGGTCAATTTGGCGCGGCCGTCAACGGTTCATCGGTGGACGACGGCCCTGGCGTCTCGCCAGGCAGTTGCACGTACGCCATTTGGAGCCGACCGGTTCGGATGTTGATGAACTCGACGGACGTCTGGGAGAAATGGCTCAGGACGTCTTCCCTCGCGCGGATCGGCTGGCCGGCCAGTCTGATGATCATGTCGCCGCGCTCCAGCCTCAACGCGCCCGCGGGAGTGTCCGCGGCGGCCGTTCGGCTCAGCCGCGCGCCGAAAGCGTCGCTTCCTAGAGCTATCAATTGGTAGTTCATTCCCAGGTTGGCCGCGAACAATTCCCGCGGGACATCGTCCGGAAGAGGGGTGTACGCGGGGAGGGTGGTCACTCCGGCGAGCGCCCGGCCCGTGCGGGAATCCACGAAGGAAAGAGTGGTCTGGCCATGGTGGTTCATGACGTCGACCGCCTGGCGGATCGGCAGCGAATCCATGTTGTAGATGACGTCGCCCGCCTCCAGACGAATCGGAGCGCCGTTCACCTGGATCCTGGATGCGGCGGAATCCTGGGAGGCGTCCCGCGTCAATCGCGCGCCGACCGCTCCACCGACCCGCACGAGCTTGAAGTGGACGTGGAGATTGGGGGCGAAGAACTCTCGATCCGACAGGAGCGGGTACTGACTCGTTCGCGGCCGCGCCGGCTTGCGCGCCTGCTGCTGAGTACGCGGCCTGAAGGACGAGGATCGCGGGGACGTGTCAACGGGGCCCGGAGTGATGCCTTGCGGGCCGTACCACCACGTCTTTCCAACGACCAGGCTCGGTCCTACACCACGGACCGAGCGACGTAAACGAACCTTCATGGAAGCGAACTCCCAGGCGTCTTGGACAGGACTCATTGAGGGAAACGACGTCGCGGCGCGGCCGTGTTGCCCCACCCAAACCCCAACGCATCACACCTAAACGCGGTGATCATCCATGGGATCGAGCGTCGTTGTTCACGAAGCTCATCAGCAGGAACCGCGCTTAGCAAGAGAAACCTGGACAAAGCCGCCGAACCTTGATTGGCCGCAAGGTCGCAAGCCATGGTTTTTCCCCGCCATCATTGAAATCGTGGGAAATCGCCCTCGCCGAACAGATTCGGGGAAAAAGTTTTCTCGTTCCCTTCGTTGATCCCGCTTGGTGTCCTGTTCGGACACGTACAATCCCTTATTGGGCATGACATTGAGGCACGAATACAGACGTCCTCGAACCTGGGGGTTGTGAACGTTCCGCGGGCGCGGATAAAATAAACAAAGTCATGGTTCCCGACGGTTCTTGAGCCGACAGACGACAGTTGCGCCGTTTTCCTTGGCCATGGCCTGCTTTCGGACAACGTCATGACCCCATTCGAAGAGCTGCTCGAGCGCGTCCGGGCCGGCGACGACGCGGCCTCGGCGGAGTTGTTTCACCTCTATGAGAACGACGTGAAGCGAATCCTACGCGCGAACATGCGGGTCGATGGGATTCGCCGTGTGGTCGACCCTTCCGACGTGTATCAGATCGTCATGGTCACGTTTTTCGTGCGGGCCGCCCTTGGTCAGTTCGTGCTTTCCGACCCAAAACAACTGAAGGGGTTGTTGCTCAAGATCGCCCAGCACAAGCTCGCGGACCTTGCCCGCGCGCCCTCCCTGAAACTGATTCTCGAGCATCTCGACGGCACCAAGGGAACCGAGCCCGTCGACCCCGGAAATGGACCCGTCAGCCAGGCGATCTCGAGGGATCTGGTCCAGCGGATCCGCGCGCGAATGACCGAAGACGAACGCGCGGTCGCCAGCCTCAGAGGAGCCGGCATGAGCTGGGACCAGGTCGGCGCGGAACTCGGGGAAGGTCCGGACGCCGCTCGAATGCGGCTCGATCGCGCGCTCAAGCGCGTCAAGCGGGAGCTGAAGCTAGGAGATCTATTCGATGAATGAGTCACTCGCCGCGTTGGACACGGTCAACTTCGCTCCGCTGAGCGCGACCCTCGAGTTGCTCCTTTCCGAACAGGTCGCCGATTGGAAACGGGGCGATCGCCGCTCCGTAAAGTCCTATCTCGATCGACACCCCGAGTTTCTTGAACAGGTGGAGGCGCGGATCGAGCTGATCAATCAGGAGATCGTGCTCCGCCGCCGCGGGGGTGAGAGCCCCCAGTTGGGCGAGTACCTGGTCGCGTTTCCCGAACTCGCCGGGCCGCTCACGCAGCTCTTCGACATCCACGCGGCGATTTCGCTGCCGTCGCATTCGCTCTCGACCCCGCGGTGGGGCGAGGGGGGCTTGCCGGCACATCGTCCGATCAACCTTCCGGGGTACGCGATCGAGCGCAAGCTGGGATCGGGGGGAATGGGGGATGTCTATCTCGCGAACGACCTCACCCTGAAGCGTCGGGTCGCGATCAAGGTCTTACGCGCGCGGTTGGGTGATGACCCCAGGGCTCGTGAGCGATTCGGGCGCGAGGCGGCCGCCGTCGCCAAATGCCAGCATCCCAACCTGGTGCAGATTTTCCAGGTCGGCGAATCGGAAAGCGATCCCTATCTGGTGCTCGAGTATGTCGAGGGAGACACGCTGGCCATGACGCTCGCGGGCAGGCCAAGACCGCCGCGCGAGGCCGCGATGCTCGTCGAGAAGCTCGCCCGAGCCATCGAGCACGCGCACGGCCGGGGTGTCGTGCATCGGGATCTGAAGCCATCGAACGTGCTCATGGGCGCGAACGGCGAGCCCAAGATCTCGGACTTCGGCCTGGCCCTGCTGGATGATCGGTCGACGCGAACCGAGGAGGGTGCCTTTCTGGGGACGCCCGCTTACATGGCCCCGGAACAGGTGAGCTCAGCGCAAGGCGAGGTCGGCCCACTCGCCGACATTCACGCGCTGGGAATCATCCTTTACGAGGCGCTTACCGGCCGGATCCCGTTTCGGGGCAACACACTCGAGGAGACTCTCAACCGAATCCTGCGTGACGAAGCGGATCCCCCCTCCAGGCACGAGCCGGCGATTCCGGCGGATCTGCAAGCGATTTGCCTGAAATGCCTCGAGAAGAGGCCCGTCGATCGCTATCGCGCGGCCGTGGACCTGGCCGAGGATTTAAGGCGATTCCTTGATGGCCGACCGACTCTGGCTCGGCCCTTGAGTCTTTCCGGTCGCGTCTGGCGATGGAGCCGGCGTAACCGCAAGGAAGCGATCTTGTCGGCGTTGGTCGCGGGCAGTTTGATCTTGGGTAGCATCGTCAGCTTCGCGCTCGCCGCCCGCGCGATCCGGGCCGAGGCGGGGACCCGGCTCGAGCGAGACCGAGCGGAGACCGAGGCCGCGATCACCCGCGTGATCAACGACTTTCTCAGGAACGATCTGCTCGCTCAGGCCAGCGCGGAAAGTCAGGCCGAGTTCGGAACCACGCCCAACCCCAACTTGACGGTGCGCGAGGCCCTCGACCGCGCGGCCGCGCGAGTTGGCGAGCGGTTCCGCGAGCAACCGCGCGTGGAAGCGACGATCGAGCAGACCATCGGCGACACGTATCTTGAGATCGGACTGTACCCCCAGGCCCTGCCTCATCTCGAGAGGTCGCTTACGCTCCGGCGGCGGGACCTGGGCGACAAGCATCCAGACACCCTAGCCGTGATGGAATCGATCGGGACACTCTATCTGTCCGATGGCAAGCTCTCCGAGGCCGAGCCGTACCTCGACGGAGCCGCCCAAGGTCTCCGATCGGCGCGCGGCCCGGATCATCCCGAGACATTAAAAGCCCTCAGAGGCCTTGCACATCTTTATTTCGCACAAGACAAGTTGGCCGAGGCCGAGGATCTCATCACCCAGGCAAGGAACATCCTTCTCTCCACGCGCGGCATCGACGACATCGAGACAATTGCGATCACGAACTCGCTCGCCTTGATCATTCAGTCGCGAAAACAACTTGAACCGGCGAGGAAGCTGCTGATCGAGAGTCTCGAGCGTTCATCGAGTAAGCTCGGCGTGGACCATCCCGTGACTCTCACGATCAAGTCCAACCTGGCGGGCGTGTACGTCGAGCTGGGCGACAAGACCGAGGCGGCCCGGCTCTATGAGGAGGCTATCGAGGGGCGGTCGCGGGTGCTGGGAAAAAGGCATCCCGATACGTTAGACTCGATGATCAAGTTGGGATGTATGTATGGGCCCACTGAGCAACTGGACCAGCCCGCGCACCTGGTAAGCGAGGCTCTCAAGGCTGGCCGGGCGGCTCTCGATCGCAATCACGAGGCAACCGACGCGGCCCTGGCCGGCCTGGCCTCGGTCTATATCCAAAAACGTGACATGAAACGCCTGGGCGAGGTCCTGGTCGAGGCCGCCGAGATCAGTCGGTTTCGGTGGGGGCCCGACTACGGACTGGTTAATGCCGCGAGCCAACTCGCGGGGACCTTCATGCTCCTCCAGGGCGAATTCGCCAAGGCCGAGCCGTACCTGCGCGACTGCCTGAACTTTTGGCTCAAAAAAGGACCCGACCAGCATGAGCGATTTCTCGGCGAGCTGAGCCTGGGCGTCGCCCTGCTCGGCCAGCGCGAGTTCGCCGAGTCACATTCCCGGCTACTGACGGCGTATCGTGGTCTTGCCCCACGGGACAAGTCTGGAGACCCCAGTCAGGACATCAAGCTCGGAATGCTCGTCGAACGGCTCATCACCCTTGCCGACCAACAAGGCCGCCTCGCGCCGGAACGATCCCTGGAGGTCCTTCGAAACAATCCCGTGATTCGAATGATCATTCTCGATCACGAATTCCCCTCCAAGCCCTTCGCGCCGCCATGATCTCCGCGTGGACATCGAGCCGAAAACCGTCCCCCATGCTCGCGATCTCTTGTTCGGCCCACTTCAGGCCCATCCTCGATCCTGAGTGCCTGAAACGTAACAATCGGTGTTGTTTTGATCGGTATACACGCCCGCCAATCACCGTCGACTCGCGCGCTCAAGCCGCCAGAGGGTCCCGCGAATTCGTAGCGACTCGCGTTTCGACTCCTTGATCAATGGCGACGCGAGTTCGTCGAACCGCTTGAGCTCGTCGCCGCCAAGCTTGCGGCTGGCGGAGACCTTGAGAAGGTGTCGAAGCGCATCGAGCGCGGTTCGCGAGGAAATCCTGGTCGCCGGCTCGCCATCGAGCACGGACACCAGCCCGCTCACGTCGGCCCCCTGCCCTAGCAACGAACGCGCGACGGCGAGGCTCTGCTCCAGTCGCTCATGCTCGAGCAATTTCCGCGAGAGCGAGCGGGCCTGCCGCGAAGGCCCCTGGCGCGCGTCGTCGATCCCTTGCGCGAGCCCACCAACCACGAGCACGATCGTCGCCAGCACGCCGGAGCCCCATCCCGACGGCCGTCCACATCGCGAGAGCCAGAATCCGTGCATCCAGCCCAGGATCGCGCCTAGGATCGCGCCCCCCAGATGACCACAATTGTCGATCGAACGCGGAAACAAGAGCCCAATCAATAACGTGAGACCGAGCAACAGCATCGTCTGGCGAAATAATCCCGGCCCCATCCTGAGACGTGTGCGCCAGCCCACCACGGCGCAGAGGCCCACCAAGCCAAGCAAGACCACCGACCCCCCCCCGGAATGCACCCGCGGATCGATCCCCAGACCCCAGCGAAAGGCCAATCCAATCACATTCCCGAGAACCCCCGTAAGCGTATAAATCGCCAACAATTGAGCGCTTCCGTACCACGACTCGATCAGCGTGCCGAGCTGGTACATGGCCAGGAGATTCAGCCCGAGGTGCAACACGCTGAAATGGACGAAATTACAAGTGATCAGACGCCAGACCTGGCCGTTCATGACATCCACGAGGGAAAGATCGCCAAGCCGCCCGCCCGAGCCGATCCCGCTGACCAGGAACCTCATCCACGTGAGCGGTCCGTCGTCGTGGAGCGAGCTAAGGACCATGAGCACGAAGACAACCAACCACGACGCGCACAAGCCAAACGTGGCGGGGAACTCCCTGGCCTCGCTGATCAGAAAACGAGCCGTCATACCCCGCCCGCCGGCGATTGATCGAGCCATGGGTTGACCGTCGGTGCTCTGGAGGCGGCTTGTGCTCATCGGGTTACCGCGAGCACGCGCTCGAGCCGAGAGACCGTTTGGTGCCAGGCCATCTCATCCATCGCGGGCTGGAGCCCTTCCGTCGGGAGGGCTCGCTCAAGGGAAACCCAGGTCTTACAGCCGGCGTCTCCGGGTCGAATCCCAATCGCGAACCCCGGACGCGCGACCATCACCCGCGTCAGTATCACCCAGAGTCCAGGACGCCGATAGTGAAATCGCTTTTCGATTGTCTCATGGGTGAGCACATGAAACGCATCCAGGGACTCCAGCGTCCGCTCGCTCGCGAGCCAGGTCGCGGAGTGGACTCGGGCCAGCGCGCTCAAGAGGACCGTGCCGGGGGGCGAGCTGGAAGCCTGGCCCCCCTCGGCCTGGGTTTTCAGCCCTTGCTCGGCCTCGTGAAGCTGGGTTGGGTAGATCCAGAACGCTGGGTGCTCAAGGGTGAACTCACCCGGCCCCGCGCCTTCGGAGACGCCCCCCTTGCGGATCAGGATGGTCTGCCGACCATCGACCAGGGCGTCGCGTACACCGGCCCACTCCTTGCAGGCAACTCCACAATCGGGTTCTTGAGTGTTCACGGATCCCACTCGACTTTGGGGGCTCGGACCATGAGGTCGATGACGGCGGCTCGAGGGGGCTTTCCCTCGAATAAAACCTGGTGGAGCTGGGCCGTGATCGGCATCGAGAGGCCGAGTTTCTCGGCCAATGGATGGATCGCGCGGGTGGTGGCGACTCCCTCGGCGACGTCAACCATACCGGCGAGCACCTGTTCCAGGCTTTCGCCGCGGCCGATCCGCTCGCCGACCATTCGATTTCGACCATGACGACTATAGCAGGTCGCGACCACGTCGCCCACGCCCGCCAGTCCCTGAAACGTCTCGGGCCGGGCGCCCAGCTCGACACCCAGGCGTGTAATCTCGACCAATCCCCGCGTGACCAGGGCGGCCTTCGCGTTGTCGCCAAACCCGAGCCCGTCGCAAATCCCCGCCGCCACGCCCAGGACGTTCTTGAGAGCACCCGCGAGCTCGACGCCCAAGGGGTCGCCACTGGTGTAAACCCGCAAGGACTCGCGATTCAGAAGGTCTCGCACCCGCTCCGCCAGCCACGCCCGGGGCGCGGTCACCAGCACCGACGCCGGCTGACCCCGCGCCAGCTCCTCGGCGTGGCTGGGACCCGAAAGTACCGCGACCTCGCGATCACCCAGCACCTCGCCCAGGATCTGGCTCGGCCGCGCGAACGTCCCAATCTCGATCCCCTTCACCACGCTCAGCACCGGGACACCAGCCGGAAGAGCCCCTGCCGTCGACTCAAGCGTCGCGCGCAGGAAGGCCGTCGGGGTCGCGGCCACGATCAATTCCGCCCCCCAGGCGGCCTCGCCGATGTCCGCCGTCACCCGAATCGAATCGGGGATCCGGACACCCGGTAGATGACGCTCATTGATCCGCGTCGTCGCGAATCGCTCCGCGCGGCCCGGGTCGCGCGACCAGATCGAGATCGACCCGACCGATCGTTCGAGCAACAGGGCGAGCGCAGTCCCCATTCCACCCGCGCCTAGAATGACCACCTGTCTCATGCGTCGTCGCCTCGTCGCTGTCGTCTGTCTCGGTCCAACCATCCTACCGGGAACGCCGCTCGATCCACAGAGACCGCCGGGCAAGCAACTTGGGTTCCCGACAAACCCAACCCCCGGATATCATGACAATCATGTTCGCCGTCTCGGGTCGCGTGTCAGGTTCAATCGATCCCATGACACCTTGGTTCGCGTCACGAGTGCCGGCGAGAGGTCGAGTCGCCCTCCGCCTCGTCATATTCCCATCGGCCGCGGACGGTCCGTTCCAACGGAGATGATGATGACTCGCGATTTCTCCCTGAATTCCCTCGGGATCAACGCCAATCGCGTCTGGCGCAATCCTTCTTCCGAACAGCTCTACGAGCACGCCGTCGCCAACGAAGGAGCGGTCGTGCTCGACTCAGGCGCGCTCGCGACCTTTTCGGGAGAAAAGACCGGCCGAAGTCCCAAGGATAAGCGTATCGTCGCCCAGGAACCAAGCCTGAACGACGTCTGGTGGGGCTCGGTCAACATCGCGATGTCACCCGAGGGCTTTCACGCCTGCCGCGAACGCGCGCTCGATTTCCTGCGGACTCGCCCAGAGGTTTTTGTCGTCGACGGTTACGCCGGCTGGGATCCCGACCACCGGGTCAAGGTCCGGGCTGTCTGCGCCCGTGCCTACCACGCGCTCTTTATTCACAACCTGCTCATCCGCCCAGATCCCGTCGAACTGGCCGACTTTGGCGAGCCCGATCTCCTCTTACTCAACGCGGGCGACCAGCCCGCTCCGCCCGGCACGCCTGGCGTCTCCTCGACCACGTCGGTCGCGCTCGACCTTGATCGCGGCGAGATGGTGATCCTAGGGACGAACTATGCCGGCGAGATGAAAAAGGGAATCTTCACCGCGATCAATTATTGGATGCCAACCAAGGGCACGCTCTCGATGCACTGTAGCGCCAATCAGGGCACCACGGGAGACGTCGCCTTGTTTTTCGGGCTCTCCGGAACCGGCAAGACGACGCTCTCATCCGACCCCGATCGACGCCTGATCGGCGACGACGAGCATTGCTGGTCCGATCAAGGCGTGTTTAATATCGAGGGAGGTTGTTACGCGAAATGCCTCGATCTCAAACCCGATCTCGAGCCCGTCATCTTTCGGGCCATAAGGCGGGGAGCCGTGCTGGAAAACGTCGTCTTCGATCAAGCCTCGGGGACGGCCGATTACTCGGATCGCTCGATCACCGAAAATACCCGAGCCTGCTATCCCATCGAGCACGTGCCGGGGGCCCTGATCCCCTGCGTGGCCGACCATCCAAGCAACATCATCTTCTTGACCTGCGACGCGTTTGGAGTCTTGCCCCCCGTAAGCCGGCTCACTCGAGATCAGGCGATGTATCACTTCCTGAGTGGCTACACCGCCAAGGTCGCCGGGACCGAAATCGGCGTGACCGAGCCCCAGATCACCTTCTCGGCCTGTTTCGGCGCGGCCTTCATGGTGCTCCATCCCATGCGATACGCCAACCTGCTCGCCCAAAGGATGAACCGTCACCACGCGCGAGCCTGGCTGGTGAATACAGGATGGACCGGAGGCCCCCCCGGCGTCGGATCGCGAATCAAGCTTGCCCACACCCGAGCGATCGTCGCCGCCATTCATGGCGGCCACTTGATAGAGGTCCCGACGACGACCGACCCGATCTTTCATCTGGCCATCCCGACCGCCTGCCCCGAGATCCCCTCGAGCCTGCTCGAGCCCCGAAAAGTCTGGGCCGACCCCTCGGCATACGACCAGGCCGCTTCGCGGCTCGCCCAGCAATTCCACGGCAATTTCGCCGCCTACGCCGATCAGGCCAGCGACGAAGTCCGCGACGCCGGCCCCCGCGTCTGAACGCTCAAGGATCGATCACGTGGCGAGCCAGTCCTCGAGAAGCAGGCCAGGGACGTGACGAAAGTCGGCCGTAGTCTGGGTAACCAGCGTCAGGTCGTGGACCAGAGCCACGAACGCGATCATGAGGTCTACCACGTCGACCGAGATTCCCCCTGCCATCCGTCCTCCACGCACGCGGCCAAAGACCTCGGCGCATTGGCGGTCAAGAATCCAGGATCGCGACTTCCCGAGTCAGCTCGCTGATCGCCACCAACAGCCGATCGGGAGACGGAAGCTTACGTGCGCCGGCGTAAAGCTCCGCCAAGACAATGGTCGGCACCCGGAGATTACCGCCGTGCTGAAAAAAACGATGCGCGAGCCCTCCCGGTCGTTTCATGTGGGAGGTCGGCGAGATTGCTTGCGTGAGCGCTGGATCTTTTCCATGATCGAATCCCAGTAGGGGTCGTCCGCCAGCACCCCGGCGGACCTCAAGATACCTTGGCCCCATTCCGCGTCGGACTGGCGAACGCGGACGGTCACGGCGACCAACTGGCCCTCGCTCAAGCCCAAATCCTCGGAGAGCTCAATCACCTTTCCATGAACCACCCCTTGGATCGTCTTGGTCATGTCCAAGCCCCTCTGTTGCTAACGGGGCCTCGAGGATTCCAATGCG
>JAKBAP010000161.1 GCA_021808995.1 Planctomycetota bacterium
GGTCCCGGGCGTCGGGACTGAATGCGTCAGCGGACCGACGGGCACCACGGGATTGGTCGTCGCGACGGGGTCGAGCTGGGATAGCACCAGCCGGGGCTCGAGATTCTCAATCACCGGCCGCGACATCCGCCGCGAAGTCCTCGAACCCCGCGGCAACGAACTCTTCTTGCGACGTGACATGGCTCATCTCCCTTGGTGCTGGGATCAAGGTGCTCACCCAAATGTCTCAATAACGAGACCGGAGGCCGCCCGATCAATCATTGGATGAAAAAATCGAATAATCAGATAAAGATCTTCGCGGACGTGATATTCCGATGTTAGTGAATCAACGCGAACGCTTCCCCGGCAAGGTCACCCATGATGAAAATGAAAATCGAACCTTGCGAGAAAATAGTCCTCGGCCGTCTCCTACCCAGTCAATCCAGAACCGCGCCAAGAACCCGAAAAAAAACAGGACCCAACTCGCGACGATCCCGAATCAGGACCGCGACGATGGAGCAAAACCCATCCCGTGTCCCGGTTTCGCGAACGGCCGAATTTCGTGCATGAACGTCGTGAAGTCAATCACCCAACGCCAACTTTTTTGAATTTTGTGTTTCCCAGTCTCGAGTCATGTTGCAAAAAAACAACATGTCCCGACTCGCCAATTCGCGCCCAGGTCCTTGAACCCCTTGCTATCACGGGAGTTAAGGCTTTGCGGTCAGACACTAAGCATGAATGGCCGCATGGATGTATTTGAACGGATGGTGGAATCGGGTTGTTCCGAATTCATGTGTCTGGATTTGATCGTGGTGGGTCGAAGGGATTTTGATGCGTCACGAGGATCGAGCCGGGGGATCCGCGTGTTCCCGGCGAGAAACGCCGTTCCGCGGGGCGAGGAATTCCTGGGGGGTGTTGGCGAGCCGAGGATTGGCTTGGTTGTGAGGTTCAGATCGTGGGGCTCTCATGGGTTTTGGGGCCGACCGAGACCAGGGTTGGGGGCCAGAGGGGCCATTGGGCTTGAATTCGTTCGAGGTCGGCCAGGGTCACGTGGGAGTAGGCCTGGAGTTCCGCCTCGACGGAGATGTATTTTCGCTGATACATCCAGTGAAACCCGAGCGAGGAGAGCCGCCCCATGGGGCGCTCGCCGCGGAGTACGGACCGGGCCAGGACCTTGTTCTTGGCCTGGGTGAGCTCGAGCTCGGTGACGGTGCCCGATTCCAGGCGATAGACCTGGGCGATGATCTCGAGATTCGACCGGGTGCTTTCAGGCTCGCAACTGAGAAAAGTAAAGAACGCGCCGGCCTGGTTGTAATCTTGATACGAGACCTCCGCGCCGTCGGCCAGGCCGGGGTCGATCAGGCTCCAGTAGAGCCGAGAACTGGTGTGGTCGCCCAGGATGGTCGCGAGCAAATGAGCGGCGTGGCGGTCGTCGCTTTCGAGCGGGGGGCCGTCGCTGACGCCCACGACGGTTTGCTGGTGGTCGTCGGCTCGGATGATCGACTGGAATCGCCGCGAACCCTGGACCGGCGTCGTCAGTCGACCGGCCGGGCCCCCTTGCCACTCGCCGCAGCGCTGGCGGGCCATCGCGAGGAGCGGCTCCCAGGAAGCCGCCCCGGCGAACGCGAGCACGATGTTCGCTGGGCTGTATCTGCGCTCGAAATACCCGCGCATCCCGCCGGCCGTGAGCGCCTGGATCGATTCCACGGTTCCCAGGATGCTGTTTCCCAGGGGATGAGCCCCGAAATGAGCGGTCTTGGCCGCTTCATAGGCCACGGACATGGGGTTATCGAGATACATGCGGATCTCTTCGATAATCACCTGTTTCTCGGTCTCGAAATCCTCTTCCCGGAGGCTGGGGCGAAGGATGTCGGCGAGCACCTCGAACGCGCGTGGGAGGTATTCTGGGAGGCAGGTCGCGTGATAGAGGGTATCTTCCTCGGAGGTCTGGGCGTTGTGCTTCGCGCCGACCTTGTCGAAATCGCGGTTGACCTTGAGCGCGTCGCGCGAGCTGGTCCCCTTGAAGGTCATGTGCTCGAGGAAGTGGGAGACCCCGGCCAGGTCGCTCGATTCGTCGCGGCTGCCGGTCTTCACGAAGAAGCCGGCGGCCACGGAATAGGCACGATCGTCGAGCTCGGCGATGACCTCGAGCCCGTTATCGAGAGTCGCGTGGTGGAACGGCATGGCGGCGTCAATTCCTGGTTTCGAGAGCGCTTGGTTCACGTTCCGGTGGTTGTGCGAGGGGCGCGGGGCCCAGGGTGAGGATGGTTGGCTCGAGCTCGCGGCCGAGCCTGGCGGCGTGGGCGGAGACGGCGTCGACCGAGAGGGCGTCGAAGGCTCTCGAGATTTCGTCCAGCCCACGGACGCGGCCCAGGTGATACCAATCCGAGGCGAGCGAGGCTGATCGGCTCATGCTGGATTCCTGGGCCATGATCAACGAGCTCTTGAGCCCGGCGCGCATCATGTCGAGCTCATCGGGCTCGACTCCCTGTTCGCCCAGGCGGGCGATCTCGCCGAGCATGACGTCGAGGGTTTCCTGGGCTCGTTCCGGGGTCGAGCCGGCGTGACAGAACATGGCGGCTCGATCGAGTTGACCTTCGTAGGCGGCGTAGACCGAATAGCAGAGCCCCCGTTTCTCGCGGACCTCGGTGAAAAGTCGGGCCGAGGAATAGCCCCCCAGGATCGCGGCGACCGCCCGGGCGTCGTAATAATCGGGGCTGGCGACCGTCGAGGAGGGATAGGCCAGGGCGATCTGGGTTTGCTGGGTTTCACGAGGGATATGGTCGCGTCGTGGGCCGGCGGGGCGTTCGGCGATCGCGGGCGCGGAGCGTGGGGCCCAGGCATCGAAGAGCCGACCGACCGCGTCCCGAAGCGCCGGCCAGTCAATGGCACCGGCCACCCCCAGGATCGCTCCATTGGGTCGATAGGTCTCGGCCTGAAACGCACGCAAATGATCAGGCTCAAGCGCCGTCACCCCTTCGGGCGTCCCCGCCGACGAACGACCCCAGGGGTCGGGAAAGTGACGGCGGCGGAGCTCGTAGATCACCTTCGAACCAGGGTCGTCCTCGAGACTGTGGAGGCTTTGCAGGCAAAGCGCGCGGATCGGCTCGACCTCCTCGTCGTCCAGGTGGGGCCGCAGGATCATGTCGGCGAAGATCTCCAGGGCGGGGATCAGGTTTCGCCCCAGGGTCGCGACCGCGAGCGACGTGTGGAGTGTCTGGGCGCTCTCGGCGTGGTTGGCGCCCAGGTTGTCGAGGGCGGTCAAGAGCGCCCGGCTGTCGCGCTCGCCCGCTCCCCGGCTGATCCACTCCGCGGTCATCGTGGCCGCGCCGCCAAACCCCGTCGAAATCAGGGGCCGTTCGTAGGCCGCCCCCGCCGGTAACAGCAACGTAAACGCCGCCGACCGCACGCTGGGCATTGTCTCGGCCAACAGGACCAAGCCATTCGGATAGGTATGATGCTCGATCATCGACTTGGTCGGGGGCACGATCACCTCACGATGGGCTGCACAGGCGCGCGGAAACCTCGCGGACCTGCTCGAGTTCAATCCCCATAGACTACCAGAAAACTCGAGCCCGTTTGAAGACGGTCTTCCTGGCCAATCCAGGTCATTGATTCCTGACCGCCGAATCGCCCTGGGGAAGCCACGCCGAGGGTCGCGGCTATTCCGCCACGGCCTTGTAGAGGGTCTTGCAGCGGCGGAACCCGACGTCGCGATAAAGCTTCACGGCGGAGACGTTTTCGGCGGTAACCTCGAGATACGCTCGATCCAGCCCCGCCTGGTGGAATCCCTGGAGCGCGCGGGCGACGAGTGCTCGGCCCAGGCCCTGCCCCCGATACGACGCGATCACGCCGACGTTCTGGATCGCGCCGATGGGACCTCGGTCCATGACTCCCTGGATGGTCCCAACATAGCCCTCGGAGCAGACGATGAGCCAGGTCGCGTCGGGGAGGAACCCGGGCTTGCGGCGGATCTCGAACATCAGCCGCCGGCAGCCGAATGGATCACCGAGCGCGGGGAAGACCGCGGCATCGATCTCACCGGCGAAGCTCCGGAATTTGACCTCCGCGTGTTGTTCGATCAGGGAGTCTTGCCAGGGAACCCAGGAGAATCGCGGAGGAAGACGAGGCGTTGTGATCGCGCGGGCGAGGTCGATCTCCATTCGAAACCGCTTATAATAGGTGGTTGACATGGTGCTGTCACGACCCACGCGGCGGCCCGCCATCCTCGAAAACAGTGCTCCATCTCGATTCTCGGCCTGGATTATAAGATGGCGGTCGTCGGTTGGTCAATTCGGTGGAATCGCGAGTCCGATCCATTTCGACTTGAGGACCGGGTCGGCGTCGGTGTCATCGTGGGTTTGAGCGCGAGGATCCCATCAATGCGAACGAGCTCGCCCAGGCTGATGGCCTTGGGGCGAGCTCGCCGACAGTTCCCGTGATCGTGAGGAACGAAATTACTTGGCGGGGGGCAGGATCACGGTGTCGATCACGTGAATCACGCCGTTGGAGCACTCGATGTCGGTCTTCACGACCTTCGCGCCATCGATCGTCACCACGCCGTCCTTGACCTCGATCTTCGCGGTCGAGCCTTGCACTGTCTTGACCGACTCGCCGCTCAGCTTGACGACGTCGGCCGCCATCACCTTGCCAGGAATCACGTGGTAGGTCAGGATCGCGACCAGCTTATCCTTGTTTTCCGGTTTGAGCAGGCTCTCAAGCGTTCCCTCGGGAAGCTTGGCGAAGGCCTCGTCGGTCGGGGCCATCACGGTGAACGGTCCCTCGCCTTTCAACGTCTCGACCAGGCCGGCGGCCTTGACCGCGGCCACTAGGGTCTTGAAACCCTCGGCACCCGCCGCGGTGTCGACGATGTCTTTTTTGTCATCGGCGATCACTGGCGACACGAAAAGCGCCAGCAGGACCAATCCAAGCAACTTACGCATGGACAATCTCCCTGTTGAACATTCTCTCGAATCAAAATCGAACCCCCATGACGACCGAGGGCTCGCACGACCTTGATCCACGAGGGTGTTATAGGCCGGCCGTCGAGGGCGTCCAGCATATTCAACAAGAAATCATCCTAGGCCCGCGTTCCCAGCCCTTTCGAGCTCGCTCTCGTTCCGAGAGAGGATCAGAGAGTGTCCATGGTCGTTGTCGGGGGAAGGTTTTCGATCAGCTCGAGGTCGTCGGGAAGACTAGCCGCGACATGGTCGGGCGGGAGGCCGAAGAGGACATTGACCATCTTGCGGAGGTTGTCGCCGATCGCGTGGGTTCCGTCCGAGAATCCCTCCGGGTCGCCATGAAACGAGCCGAGATCGGACAGATCGCGAAAGAGCGCTCCGTGTTGCCCACAGGCTCTCGCGACCGCGTCCCTGACCTCGAGGCGTATCGCCGTCCGTCGCGGCGAGAAAAACCGCTCAACGAACGTCGGCTGTAATGGCAAGTACATGACGCGAACCTCGATCCCGTTTGTTCGCGCGAGTTCTAGCAGCTCGACGAAGTACCCAAGCCTGCGGCCGACCGGGCGCATCCGCTCCGCGGCCTCGTCCGTCGGGAATGCCCTGGTCCAGAATTTCAGGGAGGTCTCGAGACCCGAGTCAAGTCGGAAATCACCATCCCGAATCGAAACTGATAACTTCGGCGTCAGCCGATAACCATCCGAGAGCAGAATGTCGAGAGCCTCGTGATTCGGCGCGGGCCGCCTCGGTCGTGATCGCAGGTTGGCGACGCTCTTTCTCGTGGTCGACACCGAGACACTCTTGACCACGGCAAGGTCGATCCGGGGCTGCTCGAACCACGGAATCTCCGGAAGGAGACCGGCGTGGCCCGCGAGCTGAACGTCGTAGAAGTCATAATCCAGGGAATCACCAAACGCGAATTCCTCGGTACCAACGACCAATAACTCCGGGCGTGCCCCGATCTTGATCAGAAAGCGAAGTTGGGTCAAGAAATCAACCGGGCAACCCAGGCTCACGCCATAATTGAATGAGTCCTTGCCCGTGATCGCCTTGAGATGATCGGGGCGAATCTGCATCACCCGGCTCGATCCCATCACGATCAACCGAGGGGGCCGGCCCTCGCGCGTCAGATGCTCGATTCGCCTTGTTTTCCACGCCCTCTCCGACCGGCACGGCACCAGCGGGGAGGGCATCGTCCCGGGTCCATTGCCCAGGAAATTG
The DNA here is from genome assembly GCA_021808995.1 of Planctomycetota bacterium. Classification (GTDB taxonomy): domain Bacteria; phylum Planctomycetota; class Planctomycetia; order Isosphaerales; family Isosphaeraceae; genus JAKBAP01. The sequence goes on from JAKBAP010000161.1 coordinate 6,159, forward strand.
ATCAGGAGCGCCAGGGTATAAACCGTCCCAAGGCAAGCGGCGAAAACCAGGGCGAACCGCGTGGGTCGAGTCGCGCCTTGGGACGCGGCGATCAACGATTCCTCACGCTCGGAAGTCTTCAATCCAACCTTGGGCGACAGGCTCGACTCTTCCGGATTCATGGTATTTCCCCGTCCTCCCCACTCGCCAATCCGTTAACTCAAAAGCGGAAATAGAGAAAGTCGACGGGTGTTCCAAACTTGAGCACGCAAACACCCATGATCACCCCTGCCAGGATGGCGTAACGAACGCGGCGAGATCGCGGGTCATAGATCACTTCGGTCGTGTTCGGCGCGAAGTTGCACCACGCCCAACTCGCCCCAATCATCGCCCACAACTCGAGCGGGACCGCCATCGCGGCCGCGCCCCCCTGGCCAATCATCCCCGCGAACATTCGAACCGCCGGCAGGATCGAGGCCAACCCATATTGGCCTTCGCCGTAATCCGCCGATCGAAACAAAACCCAGCCCACCACGGCCCCGAGAAACATCGCCTGGCGATTGACCCAGCGCCGCCACGTCGCGTCGTTCGACAAGACCCAGCCCCGTTGCTTGAGCCAGTGAAATCCCACCAGGAGCAGCCCGTGCCACCCACCCCAGAACACGAACAACCATGCCGCCCCATGCCACAAACCGCCCAGCAACATCGTAATCATCAGGTTTCGGATCTGGCGAGAACGATTTCCACCCAGCGGAATATACAGGTAATCTCGAAGCCATGTCGAAAGCGTGATATGCCAGCGCCTCCAAAAGTCGCTGGGATCAAGCGCCTTGTACGGACTATTAAAATTCTGGGGCAGCCTCACGCCGAAGAGATGGCCGAGCCCGACCGCCATGTCGGAGTACCCGCTGAAGTCAAAATAAATCCTGAACGTATAGCCCAGAACGGCCGCCCAACTCGCCGAGAATCCCAGTGACTCGCCACGCGCCAATGATTCCCAGAACGGGGCGATGCTCCACGCGATCCGATCGGCGATCAGCGTCTTCTTGATCATCCCCGCCGTCAGGAACAAGAGCCCGATATCCACGTGATCCCAATCAGGATCGCGACGCGCCCAATTCACGTCCTGGAACTGGTGCAGGATGTCCGAATAGCGAATAATCGGCCCCGCGATCAAGTGCGGGAAAAAGGAGATGAAACACGCGTAATCAAGGTAGCCCCGAGCGGGCTTCGCGACATTACGATAGATGTCGATGACGTAACTCATCGATTCAAATGTATAGAAACTGATCCCGACGGGCAGGATCAGGGAGACGATCGGCAAGGGGCCGCCTCCCGCGAATTCGAGCAGATCGCTGGCGATTCTCGTGAAAAAACCCGAATACTTGAAGAGTCCGAGCAACCCCAGGTTGATCACGAGCGAGACCGCCAGAAGGACACCGCGACGGGTCCTGGCCTCCTGGGGAAGCGAAACGATCCATCGGGCCGCCCAGTAATCGACCGTGCTGCTGAAGAGCATGATGATCGTGAACCGCCATCGCCAAAGCGAACGCCCCAGATCCTCCACGCTCCCCACCCGAAACGACGACGCGAGGTCGGACCAGGAATCAAACTGCCACCAACTGTAAAAGGCGTAACTCGCCGCGGTGAGCAGCCCAAGCCGCCACCTCGGCGAATGCCCCCCATACCAAAAAAGAACGAAGGCCACCGGCAAGAACAGGAACAGGAACTCATGGCTATTGAATAGCATATGACGAACCTTGAGGGTGCTCGGCCTTGATCGCGAGTCGTCCCTCGGGCACCGGGGACGGATTCCGCCATGGGGTCGAACCGAGATCAACCATTCGCCGAAGGGGGCGTGGCGGCCCTGGGACGCCTGGACGAGAATGGCCGTCCGAGATTCCGATTCGAACCCAGCATTCCTCAATGCCTCGCGCGCGTAAGGTCACTTGCTCTTACCCGGTTTCTTGGGAGGGGTTTTGGGGTTGGGCTTGGTCGCCGCGGGGGGCGTGGCTTTCTTGGGCGGGGTTGGCGTGGCCTTCTTGGGAGGGGCCTTGGCGGGCGTGGCCTTGATCTCGGGTTTCGCCTTTGTCGGGGCGGGGGTGGATTTCTTGGCGGCCTTGGCCGGCTCGGGTGACGTGGGCTTGGTCGCGGCCGTGGTCCTTGTCTTGGGATGCGCGGCGGGGGGGGGGGCCGCGGCAAGGTTTTTCGGGTAATCGCAATGTTTGCGAAGCTCGCACCGCGGGCATTCGGGTGATTCCGCCTTGCAAACGTCGTTCGCGAGTTCCTCGATCAACTCGGCGAACTCCAAGCCTCGGTTCTTGGGGACCGCCCGCTCCACGATCGATCGAAGATTTGAAGGATCATTCTCGGGAAAACCGAGCCGCTCGAGGACCCTCTGGCCGGACTTGTCGATCGGGATCGCGTGCCCTCCCAGGGCGTGCTGAATCACGGTCGCCGTCACGAAATCGGACTCGAAGGCCTCATAGGTCTTGAGAACCTTGAGCGCCTCCTTGAGGGGCTTCTTGACCAGCGGCTCGAGATTGAACCCGTAGGTCCTGCTGAACATCTGACGGAGGAACCGCCGGATTCGACGAGCCTTCTCCTCAGGATCGGGAAGGCCCGCGAGGGCCTCCTGAATTTCCCCGATGCTGCTGACCCGGACCTCGTTCCAATCGAAATACTCGTCGTTAAACCGCGAAAGCGCCTGATTCGCTTGTTCGCGGGTGGTGTCTTCATGACAGATGCCGAAAACCACGGCCGTCAGGACCGACAGTCGTGAGGGATCCCGGTCGGGCTTGGGTTTATAGCGCCGTCTGAGCAGCGTGTGGATCTCGGTGAGCAACTGGGCTTTGCTTTGCATGGCCATGGGATCGCAGCAAGTTGAGGATGGGGGCCATCCCCCAAGAGTCAAGAAACGAATTCGCCATTCGAGTGGCGAGACACGATGATCCGAAGCGACGATTGGACTCGCGCCGGCCCAATCACGGGACTAAGTCTCACGCTCGGCCGAGGTCGGCTCGGGCTCGAGGGGGCCTGGTGGCTCGAGTAAGGGTTCGTGATTGTCGGCGGACTCCTCGGGCTCGTCCGGGAGCAGGGGTTCGTGCCGATCGGAAGCGACTGCTTCCTCGATCAGGCGCGAGATATCGACCGATTTCCTTACCCCCTGATCAACCTTGAACGCCAGGACCGGGGTGAATCGGGTCTGCAACCGCGCGGCCACCCGCGCCTGGAGAAAACCCGTCGCGTGCTCGAGCCCTTGGAAAACCCGCCTTCGCTCGGGCTCGGTTCCCATGATCGACACCTTGACTGTCGCGCGCCGGAGGTCGTTGGACATCTCGACGCCCAGCACCGTGACCGCGCGAACGCGAGGATCGGAGACGTCGAAGAGGATCGCCGTGGAAACGACCTCGCGAATCGCCTCGGCCATGCGGGGACCTCGATGTGACGCCATGAATCAAAGCCTCGAACCAATCACCAAATCCAACGACGCTCGGAAAGGGGTTCCGATCCTTCCAACCTGGCCCAAGGATCACCATGGACCGTCCCGACCCCACGATCCGCGAGCGCCCGGGACGGCTCCCGGACGCGGGCCAGCGCGGTCGAGCCGACCGATGAAGGTTAGAGGGTTCGGCGGATCACATCCACGCGATACGCCTCGATGACGTCGTCGCTCTTGACGTCGTCGAAGTTGCCAATCTTGATGCCGCATTCGAAGTTCTGGGGGACTTCCTTGACGTCGTCCTTGAAGCGCTTGAGGGCTTCGATCGAGCCCTTGTAAATCTCCCGTCCCTCACGGATCAAACGCACCTTGGCGGAACGCTCGATCGTGCCCTGAGTGACGAAACAGCCCGCGACCGCTCCGATCTTCGAGATCTTGAAGACCTGTCGCACGACGGCCCGGCCCAGGTGAACTTCCTTGACCTCGGGAATGAGCATTCCCTCGACGGCCTTCTTGACGTCGTCGGTCACCTGATAGATGATATCGTATCGACGAATTTCGATATTCTTTTCCTCGGCGAAGGTGACGGCCCGGTCCTCGGGGGCGACCCGGAACCCGATCACGATCGCCTGCGAGGCGTCGGCGAGAATGATGTCGCTCTCGCTGATTCCACCCACGCCCTTGAGGAGGATCCGGATCGGAACCTCGGCGTTGTCGAGTTTTTCGAGCTCCTTGGTAAGGGCCTCGATCGATCCCTGGACGTCGGCTTTTAGGATCAGGTTCAGGCTCTTGAGCTTGCGCTCGGCCATTTTGCTATAGAGGTTTTCGAGGGTGACGGCCTGGCGGTCGGCCTGGGCGGCGTCGCGCGTGCGGAGCCTGCGGGTCTGGGCGACTTCCCGAGCGCGTGAGATGTCGTCCAGGACCGCGAAGCTCTCGCCGGCGGTGGGGACGACGTCG
>JAKBAP010000162.1 GCA_021808995.1 Planctomycetota bacterium
CGGGTTTGCCGGCTGCGTCGCGCTTAACGCGGCAAGCTATCTAGCGGCGATTGGCGCGATCATGGCCATCGACCTCGACGACAAGGCTCGGCCACTGCGTCAGCGTGGGTTTGACCTCCGCGAAATCTGGGCTGGCGTGATGTATCTGAGGCACGACCGGCGAATCCGCTGGCAATTCCTGGTGACGGCCACGTTTGGGGTGGTGGGCATGGGTTATGACGCGATGATTCCGGCGTTCGCGTCCAAGGTGGTTTGTACGGGCGTACGCGGATACAGCCTATTGTTATCGTGCGGGGCGATTGGGGCGACGGTGGGCGCGCTTTTGGTCGCGTCGTACGCGGGGCGCTCGCGAAAAGACCTGATCGCGCTTCTGGGCATCGCGATTTTCGCCTGTTCGCTGGCCCTGGCGGCTCTTTTGCCGTTATGGGCGGGGGGTGGGTCGCAACGGATCCGGCTGGTGGGCGCGTCGGCGTGCCTGTTAGGCGCTGGCTTTGGGGCGGTGCTGCTTTACGCCTCGTCGCAGATGATCATTCAGCTCGCCGTGCCCGACGCCCTCCGCGGCCGCGTGATGGGGGTCTGGATGATCATGTATTCGAGCTCCGTTCCCCTAGGCGCGATCTGGACGGGCATGGCGGCCCAGTCGCTCGGGGTCGCCCCCGTCATGGCGGCCTCGGCCTTGCTCTGCCTGATCATGGCCGCCGCGGCCTGGACACTCGGGGTCATTAAACCGGCTCCCTGAGCCGGCGTGAGCTCAGATTCGCTCCTCGATCAAAAGGGGCATGCGAGTGGACCGTGTCATGATCTGATAGTAATGGCTTGATGGTTCACAGATCATGTAGACGACGGCGACGCGGTTTTCGTCGGGGACGAGCAGGCCGCGGACGCCCTGGCGGATGCGATACCAGACCCCGCGTTCGAGTCCGAGCGAGGCGGGGATGTCGACCATGACGGGGTTCAAGTTTTTCCAGTACCCTTGATCGATGGTTGCCTGCCATGTCCAGCCGGTTTCCGGGAGGAAACGGCTTTTCCGGCCGGCGTTACCCCAGCGCGCGATTTGCAAGCGGCCGTCGCGCCAGACAGGCAGGCGAGGATGGCGGTCGCGATACAAGAATCGCACCTCGGGCTCGCCGCCGCGTTCGTGGACGCGGTGGCCAAGGGCGTGGCGAGCGAATAGTTCGTTGGGAATCTCGCTTGAAGCCAGGGCGATTCCGAGACACATGGCATTCACAACCGCCATTGGAGGATAAGGAAATCACGCGGAACGTACCAACGACGCTCTCAAACAACTGGAGGGCAGGGCCTTGACATCAAAAGCACGATTTTCCGCGGACGTCGCAAATGTCATGGGAATTGGCGGCGTCGCGATAGATTGGGGCAAGCGCGAGCGTGGCCGCGCTTCGGAGCGCGAACCGGCCGTGGCGTGCGTTGACCTCGCGCTTGAGCTGGGCGACCGCCCGCGCCCGAACCCCGCGCGCGGGGGGCTCGAATAAATCGCCCGAACAGTCCGAACGGGACGTCAAATGCTCGGCGATCACATGCATGTGCGTGGCCGTCGCGCGGGGAATCCATGCCTTCCGTAGCGCCGGCCTGGCGACATCAAGCAAGACGTCGAAACGATCGCTGGGAACAGCCAGATTCACCTGGCCGACACCAAGCTGGCCACTCTTGTAAGGAATCGCGATCGTTAAACGACCAGCCGACACACCGTGATATTCAAGCTCCTCGATCAACCGCTCCAAATTGCGCACAAGCCAGGCGTGCAAAACCGCCGGGTCGGACGTCGACTCGCCAAAACTCCCACCACGCGAGAGCGCCTTGTGCGCCGGCCTACGCGCCTGTACCGACCGCACCGGATCGCCGTTGAGCTCCCACCAAAGCTCCTCGCCACTCGCCGTCAAAAGCGACCTCACCAACCGCCGATCCGCCCGCGCCAGGTCAAGACACGTCGTGATCCCCCAAGGAGCAAGCCGCGCAGCCCGCCGACCCGCGATTCCCGTGATCTCCGTCACCGGCCGATCCGACAACAACCGTTCCTCGGCCCCACGATCCATCACCGCCAACGCGCCAAATGGCTTGGCCGCGTCCGAGATCAGCTTCGCCAGCGTCCGCGTCCGCGCGATCCCAACCGTCACCGGAACACCCACCCGCTCCCAAACCCGATCCCGTATCGAATCCGCCAACCCCTGAAACGTCCCCCCACGAGGCTCCACGACCGTGAAAAAAAACTCGTCAATCGAGTAATACTCAACCCGCGGCGATACCTCCCGAGCCACCTCAAGCATCAGCCGGCTCAATACCTCGTACCAACGAAAATCCCGCTTGACGTAGACCCCCTCCGGACACTTCACAAGCGCGTCCCAGATCGGCATCCCCGTCGAGACTCCCGCCCCCTTCATCTCGTAACTCTTGGCAATCACGCACGCCCCCTGATTGCCCAATACTCCCACCGGCTTCCCACGCAAAAACCCGTCGCGAACCCGCTCCGCCGATACGTAAAAACAATCGGCGTCGAGATGACCAATCGCCTTCATGCCTTGCTTGATCGTCATGGACAAAAGTTTAGTCTATGCGCGGGCTTTGTCAAGGGGGGAAAGAGCTCACGCGTGAGCTCCGCTGGCCCGCGTCACCGCGTGAGCCACCGCCGGACGGCCGAGGCCAGGATGACGCCAGCGCAGATGATGAGCATCGACGTCAGCCCGATATTCAGCCATCCGCGGACGGGTGAATCGCCGGTGGTCATGGCCCAGAATCGCCCGGTGATTTCGCGATAGGCGGTGGTTGTGGTGGTCGTGCCGACGAAGAGCATGGGGAGGATGGCGACGAAGGCATATTTGCGCTGGGGGGAAGCGGCGATGACCGTCGCGACGACCGCCAGCGCGATCACGGCTAGAAGCTGATTCGCCATTCCAAACATGGGCCAGATGGTGTCGATCGAGCCGGTCGCGATGAAATAGCCCCAGCCCATGACCACGAGCCCGGTCGCGAGCATCGACGCGAGCGGTCCATCGAGGTTACCGAGGGGTTTCCAGATTCGGCCCAGGAATTCCTGGACCAAGAACCGGGCGATGCGGGTACCGGCATCGATGGTCGTGAGGATGAAGAGGGCCTCGAACATAATCGCGAAGTGGTACCAATACTTGATCAGAAAACGCATCCCGGGCACGGCGTCCGAGAAGATCCGGGCCATTCCGACGGCCAGCGTGACAGCGCCTCCGGTTCGCCCGTGGAGCGATTCCTGGACGTCGCGCTCCATCTGGACCAGGGGCGTTTCCCCGGCGTGCTCGATGTCGGAGGCCGCGATGAACCGTGCGAATTCCGGATGCTTGGCCAGGTAATCGGGCCTTCGAGACAGGTCAATATTGATGTCGTAATACATGGAATTCGGGAGTGCCGCCGCCGCGATCAAGGCGACGACGCCGACCAGCCCCTCCATGAGCATCGCTCCGTATCCGATCATCCGGACGTCGGACTCGCGACTGACCATCTTGGGGGTGGTTCCGGAGGCGACCAGCGAGTGAAACCCCGAGATCGCGCCACACATGACGCAGATGAAGACATAGGGGAAGATCGGTCCATCGAGATTGGGTCCGCCGCCGGCGGCGAAGTGGGTGCTGACGGCGGGTGCTTCGAGCTTGGGATTGGCGACGATCACCCCGGCGACGAGCAGGACGACCGTCCCGATCTTGAGAAAGGTTGACAGATAATCGCGCGGCAAGAGGAGCATCCAGACCGGCAGGACGGCGGCGACGAATCCATAGACCGCGAGCGCGGCCACCGCCCCCTCGCGCGAGAGCGAGAAATAGGGCTCGAACCGCGAGCCTGGCACGAGTGCTCCGGCGACGGTGGCCGCGAGGACGAGGCCTGCGCCGATCAGGGATGCCTCGAGGATCTTGCCCGGCCGAAGGTGCCTCATGTACCAGCCGATCAGGAGGGCGATGGGGATGGTGCAGGCGATGGTGAAGGTTCCCCAGGAACTCCCTGGTACGAGCCGCTTGGCCCCGGCCGGGAGCAGGAACCCCTTGTGATCGGGACCCAGGCGAAGGCTCTCCGGGGGTGGGACGGTCAGCTCGAAGGGTTCGTGAAAGACCATCCGCTCGTGGGGAGCGGGTCCAAATTGGTAGGTCGATCCGGGGGGAACGTTGTAGACCGTAGGCGCTCGTGGGCTCATCCGTTTATTGACATTCGACCCTTCGGGGTAGGCCAGGATGGTGCCAGGCTTGAGGGCGACCTGTTCGCCGCCGAGGGCTTTCACCACCACGATGCCCAGGCCGGCGAGCGCGATGATCACGATATAGAGAATGGCGATGGCGGCGGCGATTCCGGCTGGGCGGCCGAGCTCGTCCCGGCAGAGTCCGGCGAGGCTCTTGCCATCCCGGCGGGTGGAGACGGCGAGCACCAGCATGTCTTGAACCGCCCCCGCCAGACAGACCCCGAGCACGAGCCAGACCAGCCCGGGAAGATAGCCAAACTGGATCGCCAGCACCGGCCCGATGAGTGGGCCAGCCCCTGAAATCGCGGCGAAATGGTGGCCGAAGAGCACCCAGCGGTTGGTCGGGTCGAAATTCTGGCCATCTTCTAGCCGGTGGGCCGGCGTGACCCGTGAATCATCGAGCACGGCGACCTTCGCCGCCAGGAACGCGCTGTAATATCGATAAGCCACCGCCATCAGTCCCAGGACAACCAAGATCACCGGCATCGCGTGGACCGTCATCTCGCCTCCGTCGGTTAAAACGAGTTCCCTGGCAAGTCTCATCAAGCGAAGATCGGCCTCACACCGTGACGTGCTCGTCCCCGATCCCACGACCGCTCAAACATCGAGTTCGCGATTCAGTTTACCCGCTGGGGCCGGACCGGTTGACCGTGGATCCCAAACTCAACGCCGTCATGGAAGGATCTGGCGTGTCAATCGACCCCTCGAGCGCGCGAGCCGATTCGACGCGGATCGCCTGGGCACGATCCGCTCACGCTCGCCACGACGGCGGGCGGCCGGGCGTCATCCCTGACCGCGCCCCTTGCGCCAAATCGCGAGCTGGGGCTGGTTGTATTCGAGCAGCCAGATCTCTTCCTCGACGCCCAGCTCGGCCGCGAACCGATGGGCGACCAGATGGCTGACCACCTCGAGCGAGGCCGCCAGGAAATCGGTTCGGGAATCGACGGCGGCGGAGGGATTGTGAAAGATAAATCGAATCACCAGCACACGTTCATCGACTGGGCCGGTCGGCGAGAGATACCTTCCGTCCATTTCGTAGATGGAATACCCGCGTGAGGCCTGGCAGATGGTCTTGATGAAGGCCTCGTCATCGAAGCTGGTGGTCTGGGCCTTGCGTTTGGCGATGGTCTCCTGGATAAACGGGATCGCGCGGATGGCGGTCTCGTCGAAGAGATCCTCGAGGACTTCCTCGATCTTGGCGAAGTAGCCGAGTTTCTTGGGGAGAATGACCTCGTACATCCGGGCGGGCTTAGGCCCCTCGAGATAATAGTCGGCGGTTGCCCGTTTTTTTCGCCCGCCTGGCGTCCCTGGCGATTTAGGCATCGATTTCGACGGCCCCTCCCTCGGGCAGGAAGGGCTCCAAGGGGCATCCCGAGCAGGCCGGCGCTTGCACGCGGCAATGCCGTCGGGCGATCTGGGCGAGCGCGAGCTCGGCCTCCGCGAGCACGTCGATCCGGTCGGAAGCGCCATGGACGATCAGGTCGTGGGCCTCGTCGTAATCGGCGGTGAGGTCGAGCCAGCCGTGGCGGACCAGGATCCGGTAGGTGCCTCGATCAACGGGAAAGGCGGGCCGGCCAAGGGCGTGCAAGACGAGCGAATCGGCCGTCGCGCGGCCGATCCCCTTGATCGAGCCCAGTCCGTCGCGCAGGGACTGGGTCGAGTGGTCGGGGTCGATCAGCCGATCGGCCTGGCCGGCTTCGAACTCGACGAGCCATTCCGCGAGCCGCCTGAGAGTCGCGGCGACGCGGGGGGCGACCCGAGGCGCTGAGGTTCGGAGCTGATTCAAGAGGTCGATCGTCGGCGTCCCCGCGAGGCTGGCGGGATCGGCCAGGCCGGCCTCGCCCAGGTTATCGAGGGTCTCGGAGACGTCGGGAACGCCGGCTTCCTTGAGCAAGACCGCGATCATTCGCAAGAATGGTCCGCGGTCCTGGATCGACGATCCATCGGGATCGGTCGGGAGGGTCCCGGAAATCGCGTTCAGGGCGTCGGCGAGAGTCGACATGGGTCGGCGGGGGCTCCGGTCGAAGGTTCGTCCCGAGGCACGTTCCAGCCGACCCGTGAGGGGCCAGGGTCAGGCTTGCTTGGCCTTGGCCGCGTTGATGGCCCGGGCGAGCTTGCTCTTGCGCCGGGCCGCCGTGTTCGGGTGCAAGATTCGCCGCGTCCCAGCCTTATCGATACGGGACATCGCGTCGCGAATATCGAGCGTGGCCTTGTCCAGATCCTGGCTGGCGACGGAGGCGAGCGTCTTTTTCATCAAGGTCTTGATGACCTTCTTGGTGACGCGGTTTTGCTTCCGCCGCTTGGCGTTTTGTCGCATCCGCTTGATGGCGGAGGGTGAATTGGGCATGGGTTCTATCGCGTCCGTCGGATGTCAAGATCGAAACAGCCCGCCAAATCCTCGATCGGCGAGAGGGGCGGAAGAGACACTCTCTTCCCAAACCCGAAATTTACCACGAGACCCGCTCGATTACAAGTCGCGGAGCCGCTGGGCGACGTCCTCATAGGTGTAGTCGTTGGCGGCGACCTCGTTATAATGCTCCTCGGCGGCCTCGTTGTTTCCGAGCACCTGCGAGACCCGACCGAGCCGATAGTGGAGCTTGTTAAAGTTTTCCTTGTCGTCATCCTCGAGGGTCTTGAGGGCCTCACGATAGTTGCGATCGGCGAGCTTGTGTGCTCCGTTCGCCTCGAAACTCAGGCCCGCGTTGTAAAGGGCGGCCGTCTTATGGGCTGGGCTTGAGCGCGCCTGCTGGAATTCGCCGATGGCCTCGTCGTGCTTGCCCAGCCGGGCCAGGATCATGCCGTACTGCAAGTGCAGCCCTGGGTCCTCGGGATGCAAGTTGACACGGCGGCGATAGGCCTCGACCTCGTATTTGGCCAGCATCTCTTGAAGCTGGTCGAGCTTGATCTTGGCCTCGGTGCTATCGGGATTTTCCCGCGTTTTCTGGATTTGCCGCTCGATGGCGATCCGGAGCCGGGAGATCTGGGTGTCCTCGTAGATGGAGCTCAGGCCGGCGTCGTTGGGGTTGGCCTTGAGCCCCTTCGAGAGGACCTTTTCGGCCTTGTCGAGATCGTTTCGCTGGCGATAGAAATCGGCCAGTTCGATGTAAGCGTGGACAGCGCCTGGGTCGGCGATGATATCCTTGACCAGGCGCTGTTCGGGGGTGAGCTGTTCGCGTTTGAGTTTTTCCAGGTTGGCCTGGGCGGTCTCGGCGACGTCGGGGCCGGAGGAGGGGGCCTTGCGATCGAGGGCGTCCTCGAGATTCGCTCGCTTGATGGCCGAGCTCGCCGAAAGACCGTTAATCTTGCGATTGGCGTCCTGGTCGTTGGGGCTGAGCTTCTTGACGGTCTCCCAGCATTGGATCGCCTTGGCCCAGCTTTCGCAGGCTTCGTGGATGTGGCCGGCGTACTTGTGGAAATTGACGTCCTTCGACACGCCCTGGACCGATTCCACGAACCATTGGGCGAGGTTGAGGAGGCCCAGTTGCTCCGCGGCCTCGGCGGCTTCCCACGCGGCGGAGACGTCCCAGGGATTGACCACGAAGACGTCCTCGAGGATCTCGATCACCTCGGCGTGGCGGCCTCGCGACTTGACCGCGCGGGCCTTGAGCCGGATGGGCTGGGTCTTGGCGCTGACCAGCATGCCGACCTTATTGGGATCGTTATTGAACTTTCGCCGCTCGATCCCCCGAAGCGCCTGGCGATAGACCAGATTATCGGGTACGAGCTTGCAGGCTCGCTTATACATATCGATCGCGTAGTCGAAGTTCGATTTCAGGGCGGCATCGTTGCCGTACTGAAAGAAAGTCGAGGCGTTCTGCGAGCCGGACGATTCCGTCCCCGATGACATCGCTCTGGCTCCCCGGATGGCGTTTCCGTGACGAATCGGCGACGATCACGGCGTAACCTGGCGAGGCGTCGCGCCGATCGCGAGCCCCTGATCCGCCGCCTTGTCGTTAACCTTATCATAGCAGAATAATCAATTTACCATGCCGCGTCATCACCGCGACGAAAACCAAGCTCGCCTGGCGGGGCGCGGCCGGCGACCTGGAGACGAGAAATGGCGACAATCCTGAAGGACGCGGGGCTCTCGGACCTGATCGATGGCGAGGTCGAGCGGATGGCCAGTGGATTCCAGTTCACCGAGGGGCCGCTCTGGCTCCCCGACGGCGCGTTGCTTTTTCAAGACATGAAGGCCGACCGGACCTATCGGCTCGAGCCCGACGGACGGTGCGCGCCCCTGCGCGAGGAAACCCGCGCCGCCAACGGCCAGACATTCGCGTCCAACGGGCGAATCGTCTTTTGCGAGCAAAACGGCCGCCGGGTCTCGATCATGGATCGTGACGGCGGGGGCGTTTCGCCCCTGGTCGAGGAATGGTCTGGCGCGAGGCTCAACAGTCCCAACGACATCATCTGCCGATCCGACGGCCAGGTTTATTTCACCGACCCCCCTTATGGGGTCGAGCCCTCGGCCCGGGCGCTTCATTTTCAGGGGGTTTATCGGATCGATCCGCTCAAGGGGGCGGGGGCGATTCACCTTGAAGCCGATGATTTCGAGCGGCCCAACGGCCTCGCGCTCGACCCGTCCGAGAGCGTGCTCTACGTCTGCGACACCGCCCGTTACACGGTGCGGGCGATCCCGGTCGACGCGGGGGGGGGGCTTTTGACGGGCAAGGGACGGCTTTTTGCCCACCTTGAGCCGGGCATCCCCGGCGGTCCCGATGGGATCAAGGTCGACAGCGATGGCCGGGTGTATGTCGCCGTCGCGCTGGGGGTCTGGGTTTTCGAGCCGACCGGGCGGCTCTTGGGCGTCCTCTCGATGCCCGCTCGGCCCTCGAACCTCGCGTTTGGCGGCCCCGATCGCCGCTCCCTGTACATCACCGCCGTCGACGCCGTTTATCGCGTCCGCCTGCGCGTCGCCGGAATCGCGCCACCGTTTCTGGGCTGAGCGAGACCGAAACGCTGGTCAAGACGTCGGCCGTCGATTATCCTGAATGTCCCACGGATCGAACCTCGGCGGTTTCGCGCAGGCCCGTCTGTTTGTCGTGAGCTCGCGCCGGGATGGCATTCCTGGTCTTGAGACCGAGACGGACGAGCCCGATTTCGATCCGAACGTACCGAAACCCAGCACGACCCCAAGGCCCCCATCCCCGGGCTGGTCGCACAAGTGGAGATCCGCGTGCCTAAAGAGGAACCGATTCGAATGGAGGGGCGTATCGTCGAAGCCCTCCCGAATACCCAATTCATGGTCGAGCTCGAAAACGGCCACCGCGTGCTCGCCCACATCGCCGGCAAGATGCGCAAGAATTTCATCCGGATCGTTCCCGGCGATCGCGTCACCGTCGAGATCACCCCCTACGATCTCGATAAGGGCCGAATCGTCTATCGCGAACGGTAGTCGCTCTCACGCGGTCGGGAAGCCTACTTATCTCGCCACCAGATTCGCTCGGCCAGTCCCCGCGCCTGGGCCGTCCCCTGGATGACGCGGCGAAATCGAGTGGCGTCGACCGGATATCCCGCCGTCGGCTTGAGGCCGGGGATTTGATCAAGCCAGAACGCGTTAAACACCTCCATCCAGAGCTCACGGACCGCCTTCGAGACCATCGACGCCAGGGCGACGAGTCCGTTGGTCGCGTCGGCCCTGGGTCGGAGCTCGAGCTCGAGCGATCGTGTGCTCGACCGGATGGTGTATTGGCTTCCCTGTCGGTCCTCGCGTCCGCGCTCGATCCAGACCTCGGGAAATGAGCCCGCCAGGGGCTCGAGATAATATCGCCTGCCCCCGTGGATGTCGGAGACGACGCGAGTCGGGCGGGTCGGCTCGCGTTCCCAGGCCATTCGCAGCAGCCGGGCGAACGCCTCGAAATGAACGGACGCCTTGGAACCGGAAATCGCGAGCCCCTCGTTGAACCGGGCTGGCGCTACGGCCACGACGTCGACCCCCACGATCCGCCATCGGTTGTCGAGCGTGGCCAGAGGACGACGGTCGAGGATCGCGGCCGTCTCGGCCCCTTGCCAGCGCGGTCTTGAGTAGGCACTCGTGGCCCCCGGAGACCGCCAGGGCTCGAGCTCGAGCTCGTCCAGGAGGCCGGGTCCGAGCGCGCCCACGAGCGCCTCGAATGAGCCAGGCCGGGTGCCCGTGGCGGCGTCGATCACGGTCAGGCAGCCGATTTCCAGGCGATCGCGGCCATCCTTGGCGCGGTGGATCGCCTTGGAATCGTCGACCCAGAGCTTTCGCGGGTCGCCCCCCGCGCGATCAATTGATGATGCCAGATCGCTCCAGAGCTCGA
>JAKBAP010000163.1 GCA_021808995.1 Planctomycetota bacterium
TTCCGATCTTGGTCGCGGCGACCCGCTTGGCGAGACGACCCCAAGCCGGCGAAACACCATCGGGAAATCAACATCGGCCTCCAGATAGACGCCCCCCGCGATCGCGAGGTCGACCCCACGCCCAGCGAGCGCCTGGCAGGCCAGGTCAAGGGCGACCAGTGACGATGCGCTCGCCGCGTCAACCACGTAACTGGGCCCCCGTGACCGCAGGCGCTGGGCCAGGCGGCCGGCCGTGGCGTTGGTGAGCTGGCCGGGGATCGTGGCGGCCTCGAACGGCGGGAGGCTCGAGCGCAGCTCTTCGCGAACCGAGCGCGGATCGCCCAGCGTCCATTCAGGATGAAGCGTCTCGAGAAGGGCGAGCGCCTGCTCGATCCCGCGGCCATGTTGCAGCCGGGTCAGATTACCTCGGTTGAAATAGTTCCCGCGGCCGATCACGATCGCAACGTCGCGGGTCGCCCGGCTGGCGGGCTCGATTCCGGCGTCCTCGAGTGCCCGCAGCCCGGTCTCCAGGACAAGGAATTGCTCCGGCTCGCCCCCCAGGGCGGTTCTCGGCATGATGCCGTGCCGGGGCGCGTCCAGGAGCAAGGGCTCGTCGAGATAGCCCCCGCGAAACGGGATCTCGGGCGTGCCCAGGGCCTCGCTCGCGCGGTCGCCGAACCGGCTGATCGGGGCCGCCTTGATCTGGACCCGCGCCTCCAGGATGTTTTCCCAGAAGGTCGGGAGGTCGGGCGAGCCGGGGAACTGGCAGCCCATGCCGACGATGGCGATGGGCGGGAGGTGTCGGCTCATGAAACGACCTCCAGGGGGGGCTTCCAGGCGGGCCGATCGATCGGCTGCTCAAGAGTGCCTAGCCCGCCCGCCAGGATCACCTCGACCTCTCCCTTGCGCCCGTGCCGGAGCTCGTCCAGGAGCAGCCGGCGGCCGGCCTCGGGCGCGATCAGCCCCAGCCCGCTCCGGCTCAAATGACCCTCGATGCGCGAGACCATCCCGACTTCCGACCACGGCCCCCAGATCAGCGACGCGACCCGGCCGGGAACCCGTTCATCGAGCCAGAGGGCCAGTTTCGAGAGAATCTCGTTCGCGGCCGCGTAATCCGACTGGCCAACGTTGCCGTATCGGCCCGCGATCGAGCTGAAGAGGGCCGTGAACTTGAGCCGACCGCCATCCACCAGGTCGATCAGGTTAAGCGCCCCGGCGAGCTTGGTTTCCATGACCCGGTCGAATGACTCGGCGGTCTTGTCTCGGATGAGCTTATCCTGGATGAGGCCGGCCCCATGGATGAGGCCGGCGAATTCGCCGTGGCGAGCCCGAAAGCTCGCGAGGATTGGCCGAAGCGCGGTTGCGTTTCGGACGTCGACGGGCGCGTAGTCGACGACCGAGCAGATCGACCGATACGCGGCGAGATTGGCCTTGATCTCGCGGGTACAGCGCACGGCTTGATAGAGCGATTCGATCTCCGCGGGTCGACCCGGCCGGCCCGATCGGCGGATCCGTTCATTGAGGGCTGACTTGATTTGGACCTCGTCGTTGAGCCCGGCGATCTCGGTGGGCTCGTCGTCCTGGGGTAGGGGGGTCGAGCCCAGGATCAGCAGCTTGGGCCGCCAGAAGCGCGCGAGCTCGAGCGCGAGCAGCGCCGTGATCCCCCGGGCACCGCCGGAGATCACGATGGGCTCTCCCTCGGCCAGCTCGAGCGGGCTCGAGGCGGTCTTGAGCGGCCGATGGACCGTCCGCGAACGGACTCTGCCGCCAGCTCCGCGGCCGACCTCGGGCCAGGCGTCGTCGTTGGTCATTTCCTCAAGGAGATCACGGGCGATCCGATCGTGAGGGTGATCGAGCGGGAAGTCGACGACCCGAGCGCGGACGCTGGGCCATTCGCGGGCGAGAGTCTTCACGAGCCCCGCCACCCCGCCATGCGACGGCGAGGCCACGCCCCCGCTCGATCCCAGCCGACCTCCGAGCGCGGTCGCGGCGATCAGGCAGGCACCGCCATTTCGAGCGGCCGTCTCGAGATCGTCCATGATCGCCTTCGCCAGCAGAAATAGCCCCTTCACCTCGGGTCCTACCCGACGCGACCAGGCGAAGCCCCCTTGGTCGGCCCCCTCGCTCGCGGCCAGGGGCAAGACATGAACCAGGCCGACGATCGGCCCGCGGGCGCGGACTTCGTGGACCACCTTGGCCACGGCCTCGACCGACGTCCACTCGACCGTTCGATCAGGCCCGCCGATCACATCGACGGCGATCCCCATGGGCTCGAGCAAGCGCTCGAGCTCTCGAGCGACCCCACGCCCGTCGTCGGTGGCGATCAGCCGACCCCCCGCGGGGAGCGAGATCGACGGCCCCGATAAGGGGGCGGGAATGATCTCGAGCAAGAGCCGCGGCGGCGCGCTCGACGGCTCGATCGCCTTGGCGGCGTCCACGGCGGGGAGTTCCTTCGCCGCGGGCTTCACCAGGTCCGACATCCGATCGACAATCGCGCCCAGGGTTCTCGACCGGGCCAGTGAGTCCATCACCTCGGCCGAGCTTGAAAGCGCCTTGAGATCCGGGAAAAGATCGCGGAGCTTTCCCAGGATCTCCACGCGCTTGATCGAATCGATGCCCAGGTCGGCCTCGATGTCGAGATCGAGCCCCAGGGTCTCGAGCGGATACCCGGTGCGGTCGCGGACGATCTCGAGCAAGCGGGCGCTGATCTCTTCCTCGCGCGGGATGCCCGTGCCGCGGGTCGGCTCGGGCTCGGTCGATGGGGGCGTGGCCTCGGGCTCGGCTCGGGAGTGGGCCTCGCCGTTCGCGTGCGAACCTGGTGTCGGCTCGCCGTTGGATCCGCCGCGGCGGCCGAAACCTCGGGTGAGCTCGGAACGTGGGCCGGGCGAGGGGACCATCTCAAGCGGCTCGCCTGCCCCCTTGGCGGCCAGATACGAGAGCATGGTCGCCTTTTGAGTCTCCAGAAACAGGCGCATCGTTTCCTGGAACGACTCCATCACGCGATCGGCCGACCGCGCCGGCGTCGCGCTAGGATTGGTCGCGAGGCGTGGGCCGACGGCGTGATCGCGAGCCGAAATCGGAGGATGATTCATCGGATTTAC
Organism: Planctomycetota bacterium; assembly: GCA_021808995.1. Classification (GTDB taxonomy): domain Bacteria; phylum Planctomycetota; class Planctomycetia; order Isosphaerales; family Isosphaeraceae; genus JAKBAP01. The sequence continues at coordinate 3,081 of JAKBAP010000163.1, forward strand.
CTTACCATTCGTATGGGAAGCCTGGCTCGTGAAAGCGCCCTCGGCGGCGCGCGGTCGCGCGATGGCGGGAGCGCCTGGGGTGACCGCGCCGAGCCGCCGGGGCTCCGGCCCGAGGATCGGTCGTGAACGGCTGCCGTTGACCAACCAGGTCGACGCCGTCGTTGCCTGGCTCCATTCGCCCGTGGGAAGGTCGTTCAGATCGAGCGATCGCCGCGCGCGGCCCGAGGTCAGGAGCTCCAGCTCAACCCCGACACCCGCCGTGATCAGCCGGGCCAGCGCCTTGAGAAACACGGGCAATCCCTGTTGCCTGGCCATGTCGCAGGCGACGGCTAGATGGGGCGAGTCGCCCAGGATCGAGGAGACGAGCGGCGTGATCCCGCCTCCGGGCCCGACCTCGACGAAGACCCTGGCTCCGTCGTCGTGCATGGCCTTGATCATGGCCGCGAACTGGACCGGGCTCTGGAGGTGGTTGCCCAGCCTGCCGGCGATCTCCTGGGTCGAATCGGGATGTGGGCGGGCGTCGAGATTGGAATAGACGGGCCTGGCGGGCGCGTGCGTGACGAACGCGGCCGCTTGGGCCGCGAAGAGGTCGGCGGCGACCGCGAGATGGCTGGTGTGAAACGCGCCCGAGACCGCGAGCAGTCGGCTCGCGAGCGCCTGCTCGCCGGCGAGTTCGACCACCCGAGCGACAGCTCCCGTTGGACCGGCGACGACCGTCTGCCGGGGTCCATTGTGATTCGCGATCGACGCCTCGGGGACCTTCGCGATGAGCGTCTCGACCTGCTCCGGGGGGGCCGTGATCGCGGCCATCGCGCCGGGGTGTTCGCGGCCGGCCTCGGCCATCAATCGCCCACGCTCCGCCGCGAGGACGTAGAGCCCGGTGGCGTCGAGCGCGCCCGCCGCGTGCAGGCCAACGAGCTCTCCAAAGCTATGACCGGCCAGGATGTCGGCCTCGATTCCCAGCCCTTCCATGAGTTTGAGCATCCCCACGCACGCCGCCGCGAGCGCGGGCTGGGCCACATCGGTGGCTCGAAGCGCCTCGGCCTGGGCCGCGCGCTGGGGTTCCGAGAACGCGGTCGGCGGGAAGACCACCGGACCGATCGGGGGTCGGCCCATCCCGCGCAGGGTCTGGTCGACCTGGTCGAACGCCTCGCGAACCATGGGAAAGGCGACGGCAAGCTCGCGCGACATTCCGGGTGATTGCGCGCCCTGGCCGGGAAACACGAACGCGACCTTGGCCCCCGCGAACGCCGGGGCCGCGGCGAGGTAAATCCCACGCGGGTCGTCGAGCGTGGTCTCGCCCCGCGCGATCGCCGTTCGCGCGTCCTTGATCCGGTCCCTGAGCTCGCCCACCTCGGCCGCGACCACCGCCAGGACCGCTCGCCCCTGGCTCGCCCCCGCTTGCTTTCCCAGCGCCCGCGCCAGATCGACGGGACGGGGCCGAGCGCCGGCGTCGATGGCGGCGATCAACGTGGTGATCTGGTCCTGGATCGCCGCCGTCGTCTCCGCTCGCCAGACAAACAGCTCGGCCGGCCAGTCGGTCATCGACGCGGTCGGCGGCGGCGTTAGATTCGAGCGATACTCCTCAAGCACGGCGTGAAAATTCGCGCCGCCGAATCCAAAGGCGCTCACGCCGGCGCGACGCGGCTCCTCATGATCGCCGTGCGACCATGGGGCGGCCTGATCGCGAAGCCGAAACGGACCCTGATCGAGGTCGAGCTTGGCCGAGGGCGTCTTGACCCCGATCGTGGGGGGTATGACCCGATGATGTAGCGCCAGCGAGGCGTTCAAGAGCCCCGCCAGACCGGCCGCGCACTTGGTGTGGCCGATCATCGATTTGATCGACCCCAGGGTACACGAGCCTGGCTCAGCGCCCGCGTTCTGGAACAGATTACCGAGGGCTTCGATCTCGACGGCGTCTCCAAGCGCGGTCCCGGTGCCGTGGGCCTCGACATAGCCGACCTGGGCGGGCGACACGGCGGCCTTGGCATAGGCGCGATCAAGAGCCCTCGCCTGTCCCTGGACCACGGGCGCGGTCAGGCCCCGAGCCCGGCCATCGGATGACGCGCCGACCCCCTTGATGACCGCATAGATCCGGTCGCCATCGCGCTCCGCGTCCGCGAGCCGCTTGAGCACGACAAACGCCGCCCCCTCGCTGATCACGATCCCATTCGCCCCCGAATCAAACGGTCGGCAGCGACCCGATGGCGAAAACGCTTGCGTCTTACTGAACGCCAGATACGTAAAGGGATTTTGAACCGTGTCCACCCCCCCCAACAACACGACATCGGCCGCCCCCGTCTCGAGCTCGCGAACGGCCAGGGCCGCCGCCGCCAACGAGGAACCGCACGCGGCGTCGACCGTGTAATTCGCCCCTCCCAGATTCAGCCGATTGGCGATCCGGCCGGCCGTCACGTTCAGCAAGAAACCCGGAAACGAATCCTCGGTCCATTCGGGCAACAACCCCTGGCATGCCTCGAATGATCCAGGAGCGACCGCGTCGAGCATTGGCAGGTACGAGCGAAACGCATAGCCCATCGCAAGCTGGGCCGCCCCACCCCCCATCCCCAGGACGACCGCCGTTCGCTCGCGGGGCATCATTCGCTCGCGATAGCCCGCGTCGTCGAGTGCCTCCCGCGCGACCTCAAGCGCCAGAAGCTGGGCCGGCTCGATCGAGGGCAGGCTCGCCGGCGGCATCCCGTGCCGCAACGGATCAAACGGAACATCGGGCAAGAACCCGCCCCATTTCGAGATAATCTTATCGGGCGTCTTGGGATCAGGATCGTAATAAAGCCGCCAGTCCCAACGATCCAGCGGAACCTCCGTGACCGAGTCGACCCCCCGAAGCGTGTTTGACCAGAATCGCTCGACGTCGATCGCGCCCGGAAAATGCGCGGACATGCCGATCACCGCGACGTCCGAGGGCCGCGCGGGGATCGCCCCGGCCGCGACGCCATGGGCCGCCGCCTGTTCGATCACGCTCAGGCTCTCTCTCGAGATCGCCTCGTGAACCGCGGCGATGGTCGTGACCTCCGACCTCAAGGCCGCCACCTGGCCAAGCATATAAAGACCGAGCGCCGTCTGGACCTCCGCGTCGACGGCCACCAGCGGCGAGCCCACGCCCGGGTCGCGGGCGAGCCCCTTGGTCGCGATTCGAAGCCGGCCCACGTTCAGGCGCTCGAGCTCGTCCTTGATCACGTCGCTCCCCTTTCCGCTCTCGACCAGCTTGGTCCGTTCGAGCGCGAACTGGGCGGCGAACGGCGTGGGGCTCACGCGGACTTGATGCCCAGGGCCGGATTCCAGGAGGACGGTCTCTCGGCAGCGCAGGGCCTCCTCTTGGTAGGCCCGGACGATCGCCCCGGAATCGACCGCCTCGGCGGTGAACAGATAGGCAGTTCCGACCAGGACGCCGATCTTGACCCCACGCGCGGCCAGGGGAGCGGTAAGCGCCGAAACCAGGGCGGCCGAACGGGCATCGTGAATCCCCCCGGCGAAGACCAGAGACAGCTCGCCGGGTTCGAGCCCGCGGTCGATGGCGTCGGCCGCGACAACGCAGGCTTGCTCCCAGAGCACGAAGCTCGATCGAGGCCCGACGTGCCCCCCGCACTCGCGCCCTTCCAGGACGAAACGGCGGCAGCCGTCGCGCAGATACTGATCCAGCAGGCCCGGCGACGGAACATGGAGGAACGTCGTGATCCCGTCGCGATCGAGCTCGGCCGCCTGGTCCGGTCGGCCACCGGCAATGAGGGCGTAAGGGGGCTTCAGGGCGCGAACGGCCTCGATCTGTTCCGCCCGCAATTCCGGCGGCACGAAACCGAGAATGCCGACGCCCCACGGTCGGCCGCCAGCCAGCCGAGCAGTCTCCTCAAGCAAGGGCCGGACCTCCCGGCCCCTGAGCATCGCGAGCGCCAAAAACGGCAATCCGCCCCCCCGGGCGACCGCGAGGGCGAACGTCGCGACGTCGCTGACCCGGGTCATGGGACCCTGCAAGATCGGATACCGCGTGCCCAGCGCCTGGGCCATGGGCGAGCCCTCCGCGAGCGACCGGGTCGCCCGGGCAGCCGCCAGGCCCTCCTCGATCGCGAGCTCGAACGCCTGAACGATCCCCCCCGTGGTCACGTGTTTCGTGGCCAGCCGATACGCAGAGGCGGCGTCTTGCCCCAGTGGCGGGCATTGACCGGCGTTCCAGCCAACCTCGCTCGCAACCGCGGTTCGCCATGTCTCGCCGCCGACCACGGCGGCCGATTTCAATCGCGCCAGCGCCGGCGAGCCCGGCCGTGCCAACACCCGGACTCCAGGTTCCCGAGCGGGCGTAATGGAGATGGTCTCGCCGCCGTCCCAGCGACTGGCCTCTGGGCCCAGACGGGCTTTCAAACCCGACTCCGCCGCCAGCAGGACCGCGCCATCCAGAACCACCCCCGCCGCGCCCGCGGCCAGACAGCCGGCCGCGACCAATGGCCCCACGCCACCACGCACCCAAACCGGCCCTTGCCCCATCGCAAGCGCTTTTTGCATCAATACATACGACGATTCGTCACCACCATTGCCCCCCGCCTCGTTCCCGGCCACCACGACGCCATCGGTGCCCAGTTCAAACGCGGTGGCGATCTCGGCCTGGCTGGTTGCCTCGCCCACGACCGATCGCCCTAATTGCCGGGCTTGCCCAATCACCCGCCTTAAACCTTCGGAATGATCCAGACCCTTCACGATAATCCACGAAAGTGGATCGATCGAGGCATCCAGCCATGCGTCAAGGTCTGGATTTCGCGAGTCCAGTCGTATTCCGAAAGGACTCGTGGTCAACCGGGCGAGCTGGGCCAGGGTCTCTCGGGGACTGGCGGCGGGGGCGGTTCCCGGGTCGAGCACGCCGAGGCCACTGGCTCGGCAGGCCGCGGCGGCAACCCTGATCCCTGACGTGCCGTTGGGCGCGAAAACCATGATGCGTGGCGTCGGTCTGCAAATCACGTGGCAGCTCCCCGGAGATTCAAAACCTTGGTAATATACCAGATCTAGGCGAGAGATACCGGCCTTTCAGGATGCACACCGCGTTCCAAAATCGCCCTTCGTAGGGTTCATGACGTCTATTGGTAGGAGACTGGCTGGGGTTATTTTGACGATTGCCGCGAATTCGCATGTTGGCGTTCTGGGAAATCGGGTACTCTCCGCGAGGTTCAGGATGACTAGCAAGGTACAACGTCTCATGGTGTTAGGCCGCTCATCCAGGGAGGGTGCGATGCGGATTCACGGACAAGGGATCGCCGAGGCTCGGCCTTGGGCGATCGTGGCGTTCTCTCTGTCGATGCTCGTGGTTTTGTCAGTTGGGGTCTGGGGAAGTGACTGGGGTCTGGCGGTTCGGCTCGCGGGCTCCGCGGTCGGGACGGGGCAACCCCGACTGATTCCACTGCCGGTGGGGCTAATCATCCAGGACAAGGCACCCAAGGGCTGGAGCCATATGGTCCTCAAGTCGGTCCCGCGACTCGAGTCCGGCGATCGGGATAGCCTACCCGCGAGCGCGGCCAAGACGGCCACGATGTTTCGCATGGTGATCCTGGCCGACGTCAAACCCACCGACGTCGATGAACAAGATTGGGTCCTGGATCGAGTCGGCCTGGGGATTTGCGTCCCTCGCGACGAGGATCAAGACATCGTCGTTTCGTCGGATCGGGTGGACGCCCTGGGTGTCCGTCTCTCGACGGTCGAGCGCCTGGTTCTCGACTCGGCCGAGGCGGAACTGGCCGAGGGGCGAATCATCGCCCGGACGCCGACCTTCGCCCTGTTTCGCTCTCCCTCGAATTTGGTCGTCGGCGACAAGCATCGCCGGGTGGCGATGTATTATGCATTTTGCGTGGAACCCAAGAAAGGCGACCTCAAGGTCGCGGTGTGGGCCATGCGCCCGGAGACCGAGCCCCAGCAGCCCCCGGTCGCCCTGGTGCACCTGGGAAAACCGCCGGTTTACGATTGTGGTCTCGATGTCCAGGCCAAGCGGGTCCTGGGGATGGTCCCCTATTCGTGGTCGTTCGCGATGCGAGCCTTGCCCCCGGGCCGCTCGCTTCGTATTCCGCCGGCGCTTGGCGACCAGATCGCCTCGACCGCTCGTCACCCTCGCAAGGAGACAACGGAACAGATCGAGCAGGGCCTCCTCGATCTTTTGACCGTGCCCGTGGAACCGGTCACCCGCGCGACTTTCCGCCAAACCACGCCGCCTCCGGGATATCAGGGGGGCCGATAGCTGGCTCACCGGGATTTCGACGCGACCTTGGCGAGTTCGCGTCTCAGGCGGCGAATCTGGTCCTGAGCGACGATCGAGAGCTTCGATCGCAGGATTGGGGCCCCTTGAAACCACGCGTCGGGCTCGGCGAACGCCAGATGCGATTCCACCAGCAACATCCCCGGCCGGGTCGCCATCTTGCTGATCTTGGTATAGCTCACACCGCCTCGATAGGGCTTGAAAGCGCCCGAGGCGTTTTCCTTGGTAACCGGCTTCCATCCCGTCGCGTTCGCCCCCGTGAACCGCTCCGAGACTCGCGACGCGACCACGATCGAACTCGGAGACCGGGTCGCGACCGCTTCGTTCGTGGCCTCGACCGCGATCCGATCGAGCAACCTCCCTGTGACGTGAGCATACCAGACGCTTGCCTTATCAAGCCTGGTCGGAGCGCCCGAGGACTCAATCTCGCGCTCGCCGAGCATCCGCGTTTCGAACAGCATGTTGGCCGCCTCGACCCGCTTTTGATCCGCGGCTCGGGCCTGCTTTTCCGGGTCGAGGCTCGTAAGATCGGCTCGAACCACAAACCACGTGTCGGCGATTCGCACGGTCGCGTCCGTGGTCTTTTCGTCACGGACCTTGATGATGAATGGGGCCGTCACCGAATCGCGGACAAGATCCTGGGCCGCTCGCTCGGAGCCCGCGAGCGCGACCAGGCGCGCCTGCTCGGCCGTGGCCGTCTGACCATCCACGGCCAGCGGCGGCGGCAACACCAGCTTGCGCTCGCCTAGGTCCCAGCCCTCGCCGACCAACTGGCGATAGATCACGTTGGGTTCGTGCTCGGGCTCAAGGCCACCCTGGGAACTTGCGATCATGGCGAGAATCAGCAGGCGGGTCATCATGGTGTCGGCTCGGGTTTTAGCGGTTGAATCGATTTCGTCGCCAAGTTTCCCACCCAGCATGTCGATAGTAAAGACGAGTCGACGTCGGCGACCCAGGCGACCGACCAGGAAATCGCCGATCATGGCCGCGATAAGGACGCTTACCGATGCCGAAATTCGATCCAGAAACGTGTGATCGGCGATCGGGACGGCCAAGAAGGGCGCTCTTGTGTTGTGGTCTGGCGACCTTGCTGATCGCCGGTTGTGGCCACGCGATCCCGATCCACGCGATGGTCGAGGGGGAGGGGACGGCCAAAG
>JAKBAP010000164.1 GCA_021808995.1 Planctomycetota bacterium
GCTGCGGCTTTCGGGGATGCTGGTGAGCATGAACCGCGAGCGGGTTGTCCTTCACTTGAATCAGCCCGCGCGTGACGTCGTCCTCGCTCGGCCGGGGGTTCAGGCGGTGATTCAGCGACCTGGGGAGGCTCGGGTTCTGGGCGATGGTTTTGATCGGCTCGACCCGGCCCGATGGGTCAAGGAGGGGGGAGTCGGGCTGGTTGAGGCCCCCTCGCGCACGCCCCCGCGGGCCCTCCGAGTGCCGAGCGCGGGCGGTTCCGTGGTCGCGAAGCTCGATCAGCCGGTCGCCGCCGGGCAGGTCGAGGTATCTTATTTCGACACGAAGGTCATCGCGCCCGATCGTCGCGCGGTGGTCGAGGCGACGTTTCAGGGGCCAAATGGGCCAAGCTCGATTCGGGTCGTGCTCGGCTGGTCGGAAGAGACCCTGGCCGTCGAATCGCCCGATGGGCCCGCGCTCGCGGTTCAGCGGCTCCCGAGGGTCGAGGGCTGGCATCGGCTGACGATCCGATTTGACGATGAGTCGACGGAAATCTCGGTCGACGGAAAGGAACTCGCCCACGGCAAGGGTCCGTCTGGACCCTGTAGCGCGATCAAGCTCGCCGCGAGGGCCGAGCCCGAGGCGAAATCGTCCCTGGTCGCCTCGGTCTTTGACGACGTCCAGGTCGTCCGGTTCGCCGAGCCGCCCAGCGGCATGGAGCCCGACGTCGCCCAGGACGAGGCACGGCTTATTACCGGTGATGAGCTCTATGGCGAGCTCGATCGCGGCGACGGCGACGGCGTCGTCATGAACGTCGCCGGCGGTCCAACCCTGATCACCTGGGCCGAGCTCGCGGGGGTCTATTTCCGCCGCGAGCCAGGGCCGGGTTCAGCCGTCGAGGGGCTGCTCGTCCGCGTCACCTGGAGATCAGCCCCCGGCTCCGACCTCGGCGATGTCGATTTCGCGGAGGGAGCGCTGACCGGCCTGGATTCCCGATCCCTAACCCTCGCCACACCCTACGCCGGCACGCTGGTCATCCCCCGCGAACGTGTGCTCTCGGTCGCGATTCAGGGCAGGGGGCGTCGAATCGTGATCGACCCCGCCGCCCATCATCTGGGTGACGAGCTCTCGGTGAGCGCTCCGATTCTCGACCCCCCCCAGCCCGAAGGGGGAACGCTCGAGCGGTCATTTGAGCTCGCCGACCTCCCCTCAACCCCCGCCGTGGCGCTGCTCGACATGGTCCAGGTCGTGGGTGAAGACAACGACGCCGTCTATTCACGCTATGTCCGCGAGGGAGAGCTGCGAACTTGGCTCGTCGTCAACGGCCAGCGGGTCGACTACGTGAATCGCTTTATCAAGACCCGCGGCGAGACCCCGGAGCGGATCGCCGTGCCGATCCCCGGCGGCCTGCTCAAGGCCGGGCGAAACACCATCCGCCTTGAGCTCACCGGAATGGCGCGTAAGGCCAAGGAGCTCGACGATCTGGGCGTCCTTCAGATCGCCGTGGAGTTTCGCGAGCCGCCGGCCCCCGCGATCCCTGGTCCCTAAGCATCTGGATCACTGGGCCTTATTGAGCTGGTCGTAATACGAGCGGACGTGCTTCTCGAGGCTCTTGGGGATTCGCTGGTTCGAGAGTGCGTCAGCGCTTGAGCCCGTGGCCGCGTCGATCTCGCCCTGGATGTCGAGGATACTCTCCCCCTTGATGTTCTTGCTGGGGGTGGTGAAGCCGGTGGCGACGGCCTTACCCTTCTTGAGCTGCTGGTCAACCTTGGTCTTGTAGGTCGCGGTCTCGGTGGGCGATTCCGGCCGATCGCCCTGCCCGCGCCCCCGGCCCATGCCATTACCATTCCCCGGACGCCGGCTGAAATTCCCCATCCCCAGGCTGTTCAGGTCGTCCCCGAGCTGGTTCATCCCGTCGTTGCTCATCCCTTCCTTGGCGTCCTGAACGTCGGCCATGGCGGAATCGAGGGCCTGCATCTCCTGGAGCTGCTTGGCCATGTCGGAGAGTTGCTTTTCCGTCATGCCCAGGGATTCGGCGGCCTTCTTGGCGTCACCCTTCTCGAGCGCATCCTTGGCCTTCGCGAGCTGACTGGCAAGCTCCCCGATCTTCTGGAGACTCTTGGACCGCTCGGCGAGCTTTTGCATCTCGCGCTCGAATTGTTTCTCCGACAGACCGCCGTTCTTTCGAGCCTCCTCAAGCTGTTTCTTGCGCTCGTCCATGTTGGAGAGCTGGGCCAGTTTCTTGGCCATCTCGCCAAGCTGCTCCTTGAGGGCCTTTTTCTCGGTCTCGGTCAGCGTCCCGGATTTGAGCCGGTCCTGGAGTTTTTGAATCTGGTCGGCGGCCTTCTTGAAGTCCCCCTTGGCCAGTTCCTTGGCGAACTGGTCGGCTGGACCCTGGTTTCCGAGCTGCTTGAGCTGCTCAAGCCGGCGCTTCATTTGGTCGGGCGAGCCAAGCTGTTTCTGACGGTCCTTGAGCGCGTCCGAGAGGGCGTTGAGCTCGAGCATCAGCCGGTCCTTGGCGGCTGGGGGTGCCTTGGCGAGCTCCTCGGTCTTTTTCTCGACCTTGGCCAGGAGCTTGGCGGCTTCGGGAAAGGCGTCCTTATCGACGTTTTGCCTTTGGCTGGCGATCTTTTTATTGAGATCAAGGGCCCGCTTGGAGACGGCCTTGAGATCGAGGGTCGGGGCCGCCTTGGCCTGGCCGACCTTGGGTGCGATCGCCGGCGCGACCAGCACGAGCGCCAGCGCGGCCGCCGGGATCAGGATCACCCAGGCCCGTCGCGGCGGATGAAGGCGAAACGCGGCCGCCACGTCGATCTCCGAGAGCCTGCGAGCGGTGTCGCCAATCAAGGCCCGACCCGCCGGTGTCGCCTTCAGGTCGTCCGAGAGCGAAAGAGCCGTGATGACCCGCTCGTTCAGGTGAAACGCCCGGTCGATCGCCGCCGCCGCGTCCAGCCGCGAAGGGCCGGTCGCGATCGCCACCACGGCCGCGATCACCATCCCCAGCCCACACGCCGCCGCGTAAGGTGCCCATTCTGGACCAGGCAAGCCGCGAGCGAGGAGCTTTTCACCCCCGAGCACCCCAGCCACCACCGCCAGCGCGATCACCTGCGACCACAAGAGCGCGCTCAGGAACCGCTGAACCTTGAGCCGCCTGCAAACCCGAGCCACCGGCCGTTCCAGCTCGCGCATCGCGACACCCTCCGCCAGGTGAATCACTCTCTGACGAACGTCACACCACCGGATTATACTCAACGGGTGATCGGATCGTAAGCCCACATGAACGAGGAATTTGAGACCAGGAAACCTCGCGCGTTGGGGCGTGGGTATCTCCGAGGGGCGAATCGTTGCACCTCACACTCCCGCCGGCTGTTCGGCTTGATCGAAGACCTCGTTCGCGGCCTTGACCGAGGCGTCGACAGGAACGTCGACACCCAGGTCGCGGAGGCAGGTCTCGAGCGCTGACAGGAAGAGCGTCACGTTGCTCGGCCGCGCGCCGTGGCCCATGAGGCCGATCCGCCAGACCTTCCCCTTCCAGGGGCCAAGGCCACCGCCGACCTCAATGCCCCAGTCGGCCAGCAACCGCTTGCGAACCGCCAGGTCATCGATGCCCTCGGGAATCAAGGCGCAGGTCAGTTGGGGAAGCCGGTTTCCGGCCTTGGTGGCGAGCCCGATGCCGATGGAGGCCAGGCCCGTCTGGAGCGCCTGCCCACAGAGAGCGTGGCGTGCGAAACGGGCCTCGAGACCTTCACTCGCCACGAGCGCGAGCGCTTCCCGCAGGGCGTAATTCATGCTGATTGGGGCGGTGTGGTGGTAAAAACGATCGCCGCCCCAGTACCGCATGATCATGGAGAGATCCAGATACCAGCTCTGGACCTTGGTCTTCCTCGCCATGAGGGCCTCGACGGCGCGTGGTCCGAGGGTGACCGGGGCCAGGCCAGGGGGGCAGCTCAGGCATTTCTGGGTGCCGGAATAGACCGCGTCGATACCCCAGGCGTCGACCTCGAGCGGGACGCCAGCCAGCGACGTGACCGCGTCGACCAGCAACAGGGCACCTGCTTCATGAGTGATCTCGGCGATCTCCTCGAGTGCTTGCCATGCCCCTGTCGAGGTCTCGGCCTGGACAATGCCGACGACCTTGGCCGGATGGGCCTTGAGAGCCTGGCGGATCTCGTCGGGGTCGAAGGTCTCGCCATAGGGCCGTTCGATGGACGTGACCTTCGCGCCGGCGCGCTGGGCGACATCGACCATGCGGCCGCCGAAGATCCCATTGACGCAAACCAGCATCGCGTCGCCCGGCTCGACCAGGTTGTCGACGACGGTCTCCATGCCGGCCGACCCGGTCCCCGAGATCGCCAAGGTGAGCTTGTTATCGGTCTGAAACGCGTACCGGAGCAGCTCCTGGGTCTGGTCCATGAGGCCGACGAACGCCGGGTCCAGGTGCCCGATCAGGGGCTGGGCCATGGCCTCGCGCACCCGGGGATGGACGTCGCTGGGACCAGGTCCGAGCAAGACGCGAACGGGGGGTTCGAACGGGGCGGCGGGGGCGAGGGGGGTTTTCGTGGGCACGGCGGTGGCTCCAGGCTAAATACGTTCCCGCGCGACGGGGCGGGTGGGGTCGCGATCGAATTCCTTGATGAGAGCGCTGATGGCCTTGAATTCCGGGCGATCGGCGGTCTCGGTCCATTCAAAGAGCACGGCCTCGGCGGACGACACGACCGCGCCGGCGAGCGCGAGCCGGCCAAGGGCCACCTCCTTATCATATCCACGACGCGAGCCGACCGCATCCGCCGGGATCTGGACGCGATAACCGCGGTCCATGAGCTCAAGGGCTGTCTGGGCGATGCAGACGTGGGCCTCGATGCCGACCAGGGTCAGGTGGCGGATCTTGCGATCGGCGAGATCCTGGACCATGGTCGGGACCGAGCAGCAATGAAACGAGGCCTTGGCGTGCCGCTCGCCAACGGAGCGGGCGACGACTTCGGTGGTGGGGCCGAGCCCCTTGGGATATTGCTCGGTGGTCCAGACGGGAATCCCGAGAATTCCCGCCCCGCGGATGAGCCCGAGGGTCGAGGCGACGACGAGATCGCGATCGGCGATCGAGCCCAGCAGCTTATCCTGGAGGTCGACGACGATGAGGCCCGCTCCATCGCTGGTCAGTCGCTCGGTGGCACGCATGTCTGGGCTCCTCTTCGGTGGTTCCAAGGCTATGGCGTTGGGCGCGGAGCTGTCAAGCGGTGGTCGCGGATGATTGGGACGCATCAGGTCGCCCCGCCCGCGACCCTGAGCGGCTTGTTCTCGCTGGGACGGGGGGTTACGATCAAGGGGCTGTGTGATCTCGGTATCAAACGGCGGCAAAGGCTTTCAGGATCGGGCCGAGATCGATCGATCCAAGGAAGAAAGACGGAAAACCCGGCGATGGACGATAGAATTCGCGCGCCTCGCAATCGCACGGTGACTCTCTCAAGGGAAGAAATCGGCTATTTCCGCTCGCGACTGGTTCGGACTCGCTCAGGGATGGATCACGCCGAGGTCGTGGGACGGACGATCCATCAGGATTTCCTTGAGGCGGCCAATGACCTGCCCGATGGCTTCGTCGACCTCTTGTTTGTCGATCCCCCATATAATTTGAACAAGACATTCAATAGCGCGACCTTCAAGAAGACCCACCCCGATGCCTACGCGGATTGGCTGGGCAAGGCATTCGACAAACTCGAGCGACTCTTGAAGGCGACGAGTTCGATCTATGTGTGCACGGAATGGGCCTCGTCGCCAGCCGTTTACTCGGTCCTTCGCGACCGATTTGTAGTTCGAAATCGGATCACCTGGGAACGTGAGAAGGGACGGGGAGCCGCGCGTAACTGGAAAAACGCCTCGGAGGACGTCTGGTTCTGCACCGTCTCCGATGACTACACGTTCAACGTGGACGCCGTGAAGCTCAAGAGGAGGGTTCTCGCTCCCTACACGAAACAGACCGGTGAACCCAAGGATTGGACCAAGACGTCGGAGGGCGATTATCGACTCACGCACCCCTCGAATCTCTGGAGCGACATCACGATACCGTTCTGGTCCATGCCTGAGAACACCGATCATCCCACCCAGAAACCCGAGAAGCTCGTCGCCAAGATCATCCTGGCAAGCTCCAGGCCGGGAGATGTTGTCCTCGACCCATTCCTGGGCTCGGGCACGACATCGGTCGTGGCGAAAAAACTGGGTCGAGGCTTCGTGGGCGTGGAGATCGACGAGGCCTATTGTTGCCTCGCGGAGAAACGGCTGCTCATGGCCGAGGACGATTGCACGATTCAGGGTTACGCGGACGGAGTGTTTTGGGAAAGAAACACGATCAACGAACAGAACCGCCTCCGCTACGGAGGCGACGAGTCAAGGAAGGGAAATCACCGGCGCGCGGGACAGGGGGCCGATCTGTCTCAAACAAAGCTCTTCGAGTAAATGGATCAGCGTAAATGCAACAGTGCTCGCTCTTCGCGACCGAAAAATACAAGGACCTGGAAGCCAAGATCAAGGACTACTTGAATTCGCGCGATGATTACCTGACAGCCTCTACGGCGAAGAGTCCTCGCGCCGTCGGCGACGCGATCCAGGATCTTCTCTCGGAGCATTTCCACATTCTGCTCGGCTCCGAGTCGTGCTCGAGGTACTCCGCCGATTTCGCGCGACGAGCCATGGCGGACCTCGCATTCGAGGATCCGGCTGGTTGCTACTACAGGGTGGATGTCAAGACCCATCGCCTGAGCACGAAATTCAACATGCCGAACCTCACTTCGGTTGAGCGGCTGGCTCGATTTTACGAGGACGAGAAGAACTTTTTCGTGATCATGATGGTCTCTTACGAAGTGACGGCGATGAGAGTCGAGGTTGAGAAGGTCTTGTTCGTGCCCATTGAGTTCTTGTGCTGGGATTGCCTGACCATCGGCGCGCTGGGATGGGGGCAAATCCAAATCAGGAACTCGAACGACGTGAGGGTCGATCACGGGCGTTCTCGTAAAACATGGATGGTGGAATTATGCGACGCAATGCTCGAATTCTATCCAAGAGAGATTCTCAAGATTGATACTCGCGTCCAGTACTTTCAAGAGGCGAGGAAACGATGGGTCGACCGCCCTGAATAGCGGGGCGTTCCCATGTGTTCACCTTGTCGGGCATGACGCGGACATGCCGAGGTGGGTGGGAGACCCCTCCGCTGGGCTAGAATGTCTCGCCACCCCCCCAGGGCTCCACTGGCGACTCACCTGAGCGGCTTGTTCTTGCTGGGACGGGGGGTTACGATCAAGGGGCTGTGTGATTTCGCGTCGACCGGGGGCTAGGGTTCCTCTGGCCGGCGTTCGTTTTCGCGCCGACCGGGAGCGAACCCGTTTGACCGAGAAACCGCGATTGCTCGTGATCGATCGCGAAGGGACCCCAGGCAAGGCCAGCCTGGATGGGCTCGCGGCGGTGTTTGACGTGACGGCGGTGCGGACGATCTCGAAGGCCCTCTCGCTGTTACGCGCCGGCAAGTTTTCGGCCGTCTTCGCCGATTCGTCCCAGTTTTCGTCGGTGCGGCTCTTTGGCGTCATGATCCAGGCCGAGGAGATCCTCGAGGCGATCTCCGACGGGGTGGCCGTGGTCGATCCCGATCTCCGCGTGATCTGGGCGAACCCCGAGTTTCAGTTGCTCACCGTGATTCCGGACGTCGTGGGCGTTCCCTTTTACGAGACTCTAGGCCGGCCCGAGATCCTGGGCCCCGAGACCTGCCCGTTCACGACGGCGGTGGCCTCGCGAATCACCGCCAGCACCGCCCTCAAGCTTGCTGGCGGGCGCTATCTCAAGCTCTCGGCCACGCCGGTCTTCGACGCCACCGGCGACCTCACCCACATGATCGCGCTGACCCGCGAAACCACCGACGAGATGCAGCAGCAGTTCAAGGTTAACGCGATTCATCAGGCTGGTGACGAGCTTGCCGACCTCACGCCGGAGGAACTCTCGGAGATGGGCGTCGAGGAGCGAACCGACCTGCTCAAGTACAACATCGCCCGCCACATGAAGGACCTGCTGGGTCTGGACTTCATCGAGATTCGCCTCTTGGACCACTCCTCGAGCCGGCTGATCCCGCTCTTGACCGAGGGGATGACGCCGCTGGCGGCCAATCGCGAGCTTTTCGCGTCGAGCGATGGCAACGGCGTGACCGGCCACGTGGCGGCCACGGGCAAGAGCTATCTCTGCCCCGACACCACCCGCGATCCGCTCTATCTGGAAGGGGCGAGCGGCTCGCGAAGCTCGCTCACGGTCCCCCTGATCTTTCACGGCAAGGTGATCGGCACCCTGAACGTCGAGAGCCCCCAGCCCAACGCCTTTGACGACCGCGACCGCCAGTTCATCGAGATTTACGGCCGGAATATCGCGGCCGCGCTCAATACGCTCGAGCTGCTCCAGGCCGAAAAGGCCAGCACCGCGAGCGCATCGGTGCAGGCGATCGACCGCGAGCTGGCGCTTCCGATCGACGACATCATTACCGACGCGACGACCGTCCTCGACCGATACGCCGGTCACGACGAGGACATCATTTCGCGGCTCAGGCATTTGCTCTATCGCGCGCGTGAGATCCGCACGTTGATCCAGAAAGCCGGCACGGCCGTCGCCCCAGCGTCTCGGCAGGCGCGCCCCGCCCCCGCCCAGCGGCTGGCGGGGTCGCGGATCCTGGTGGTCGACAAGGACGAATCGATCAGGCGCTCGGCCCACCACCTGCTTGGCTGCCAGGGGGCGAGTGTCGAGACCGCGCGCGACGCCCACGAGGCGATTGCCCTCATGCGGCAATCGCCCTATTCCGCGGCCCTGGTCGACATCCGGCTCCCCGACCTCGACGGCTACGAGGCCTTCAAGCGGCTCCGCGAGGTCCAGCCGAGCGTCCCCGTTATCCTCATGACCGGCTTTGGCTGGGACCCCAATCACTCGATCGTGAAGGCGCGACAGGAGGGGCTCCAGACGGTCCTCTACAAGCCCTTTCGCTCGGATCGGCTGACCGAGGCCGTCGAGCAGGCGCTCCGTTCTTCGAGCCCTCGCGAGGGCTCGGACGACGAAGCCCACCTCGATTCCCGCCCCAACACGACCGAGGCCCCGTCGAATGAGCCCTGACGGCGAGCCGGTCGCTCGGGCGGTTCTCGCGTGGGTACCCTTGGTGGGGCATCTCTACCACTTCGTGCTCCTGATCAACGTGACCTCCGCGCTCGGCTACAGCGAGACCATCCTGGGCCGCGTCCGGGCGAGCTTGCTCGTGGTCTTCACCCTCGTCACCGCGTGGCTTGGCTGGCTGACATGGAACGCGCCCTGGTGGACGTGGACCTGGCCGACGTGGTCGTACGCGGTCGCGTGCGTGATCTCGGGCCTGGTCATCGGGCCGTTGGGCTCGCTGCGATTGGCGGTACGAAAGACCCCCAAGGGAATCATGGGAACATCCTCACGCCACCACGCGACCGACGCCGCCCCTCGCGAGCGCTACCGCGGGCCGGGCGCGGGCCGTCGCTGGCTCGCCTTGCCAGGCAATCAATCGCTCGAGCTGCGGCTCCGCGAATGGGAGGTCGCGTTCACCAATCTGCCCCACGCACTCGACGGCCTGCGGATCCTGCAAATCTCCGACACCCATTTCTCAACGGGCTATACACGAGATTATTTCGATTGGGTCATGGATCATTGCCAGGACCAACCCGCCGACCTGGTCGTCCTCACCGGCGATGTCGTCGAGGATCAGGCGACGATCGGTTGGATCGAGCCGGTGCTCGGCCGACTGGAGGCACGCCTAGGGAAGTTCGCCATTCTCGGCAACCACGACCACGAGCATGGGGCATCCGCGATCGCCGCCGCGATCAAGAACTCGGGCTATCATATGCTCGAGGGACAATGGCTCACGCTCAATCTCGATGGGCAAACACTCGCCATCGGCGGCACGAGCGCCCCCTGGGGCCCCTTGTTCGCGCACGAGGACGTGCCGGAAGCCGACTTTCGGCTCCTGCTCTGCCACACGCCCGATCTCTTTCCCCGAGCGCCGGCCTGGGGCGTGGACTTCATGCTGTCGGGCCACAACCACGGCGGCCAGATCCGGCTCCCCCTGGTCGGCCCAATCTTCATGCCCAGCCGCTATTCGCGACGGTTTGACCGCGGATTCTTCCGCAAGGGCCAGACGCTCATGTACGCCAGCGAGGGCCTGGGGGGCAAACACCCCGTGCGCTATGGCTGCGTCCCCGAGGTCGCCTGGTTTACCCTCGGACGGGCGTGATACCGCCGCGCTCGAGCCATCCACATCGGGCGATTGCTGGATCAACTCTGGCGGGATACCGCACGGACGCCGGCGCGGCTAATCCGCGCGCGGTGGGGGCGGTAAGACAAGAAGTTCCGGCGGCACGGCGATGGTCTGATCGTGGATCGACACGCCGGGGTCGAACTTCGGCCAGAAGGTCGAGTCTGGATGCTTCTTACCGAA
>JAKBAP010000165.1 GCA_021808995.1 Planctomycetota bacterium
GCGTTTTGCCGATCGGGTTCGCCTTGCGCTGAAGCGTTCGGAACCGATCCTCGAAAATGTAGGGGTTTTGCGGGGCGAAGGTGATGAACCCCTGGTCGGCGAGCTTCACGGCGAAGGCATGATAGGTCGGGTTGTCGACGCGGGGGTCGGCGACGTCCCGTGGGCGGCCCTCCAGTCCGTGCTGGCAGACGACGACCGGGCGTTTCTCGCCGGGCTTGAGCCCCTTGGGAACGAGCAAGATCCCGTATGCGAAAACATCGGGAAAGACGTCGAGCATGACATCCCATCCGGTGAAATGGGGTTCGTCGAGGATCTTGCGGATACGGGGATTGGGAGGGGACAGGGGGATTTCGAAGCGGCCGATGACCTCGGTGGCGAACTCCTTGCGATAGGCCTCGATGCTCCGTTCATAGGCGGCCGGCGAGGAGGTTTCGACCTTGGGGGCGTGCTTTTGGCGGAGGGAATCGCTCTCGACCAGGAGGGCCTGGTTGTGCCGGTCGAGTTCGTGGAGCGCGCGCTTCCGGCGCGGTTCGACGCGGTTGTTGGCGAGCGCGAGGACGTCGTCGCCGGCGTGGGGTTCGTGGTCCTTGATGGGTTCGAGCTTGGTGGTATGCCCGAGTGCCTCGAGGAATTTGGCGACGGCCTGGGGTGTTCCGGAGGGTCCCATGCCGTCGGGGCCGCTGGTGACCAGGGTGATCGCGGTTTTCAGCCCCGAGCCGGCGGCCAAGGCGCGGGCTTTTTCGACCTCGGCCCGGACGGTGGCGAGGCTGGGGGTGGTGAGCCGGCCAGGGGCAGCGCCCGTGCCTCTGGGGATGACGATCTCGGGTCCGCGGGCGGCCTCGATGATGAGCGGTCTGGGGGCGATCAGGAGCGAGGTCTCGGCGTCTCCAAACCGTTCGAGAAGACCGAAAAGGTTACGTTCCAGGGGTTGTTGCCACGTTTGGTCGCGATCGCCGAAGGTCCCGCTCACGCAGACGGCGTCGATTCGGGGGTCAAGGGCGGCGGCGTAAAGCGCGATCAGGGCCCCCTCGCCGTGGCCGAGGATGCCGATTGGCATCCTCTTGGGTTCGCGATCGCCTGGGCCTGGGCGTTTGGGATTGGCCAGCAGGTCGACCAGGGCGAGGACCTTTTGAATCTCGTATCCCAGGGTGGTGCGCCCGAGCTCGAAGGCCGAGCGATGGATGAATTCGCGATCGGAGAGCTGGGCGCGGGCGTGTCGGGGACTGGGGCGGCGATCGAGGAGGGAGGGGACGATCACGGAGAGCCCGTTATCGGCGAGCAGGTGGGCGACCTGCGATTCGACGGCGAGCCCCGGCAAGAGGCCCATGGCCTGTTCGGGGGTGGTGTCGGCGTCGGGGATCACGATCACGGAGGGGCGATTCGGCTGGAGGATCGCGATCCCCTCGCCCCAGACGTCGCCAAAGGCGCTGAGCGCGAGCGGGAGGCCATCGCGCGGACGGCCGTGAAGGTCGGCTGGGTTTTCGAGAAGGTTGAACATCACCCGCATCCGATCGACCGGGATGAGCGGGTCGCGGACGCCCAGGATATGGGCGAGCTTGCGGCGGTTGGCCTCCATCTGGCCACGGTTGGCGGCGGGGCTCGAGGGGTCGTGCTTCCAGAACCGGGCCCTGGCGGCGATGGCCTGCTCGAGCTCGCGATCGAGGAATCGGTTGATGCCGTCGACCATCCGGCTGGCCAGATCTCCCTCGACCTCGAGCGCCCGCGCGCCTGGGAACACCGGATCCTCGGCCCATGCTTGGCCCGCCAGGAGCAGGGTCAGGAAGACGATTGTCGGATTGATGGCGTTGATGGTGGTCTCTCCCCTCGCGCGATGATAACGATTGAAACGATGAGACCACTTTACCGCGGCCCGAGCGCTGAGTGAACGCGCCCGCGCTCCGCGAATGAACGCCCAGGGAAATTTCCCAGGAATTCCAACCCCCACGGCGGCAAGAGTTTGCGTTTACACAATTTGACCTGGAGGGTTATTCGCGTTAACGGGAACAGGTAATGAGCGCAGATTGTTGGTGTTGGAGCGTCACGCGAGGGCGCATTCGAAGATGAGGGGGGGTCATGTGATGGGTGTTCCACGCGCCCCTCAAGGGGTTCATGGCGAGGCGGATGATTCGGTCGATCCCGTGAGGGTGATCCGGAAGCGCCGGCCGCGCCGGTCGCGGGGGTGGTCGCTGGAGACGGCGGCGCGAGAGTTTGTGTGGTTGTGGGATTCGCGGCACGGGACGTCGTTCCAGGAGATCGCGAATCGCGAGGGAGTGACGCCGAGCCGGGTGAAGTTTGGCGTGGCCCGCGCGAAGTCGCACGAGAGATCATCGAGAAGCGCGGGCCAGACGCCTGTTCCGCGGCTCTCGCCGTTGTTTCCGGTGGGTCCGTATACGCCGGCATCGCCGTGTGGCCATCATCGTCCGATCCGGGCGGGTTCGTCTCTTTGTTGCATGGTGTGTCACGTTTCAGGTTTGGACGGGCATCCCGCGTTCGCGAGGGATCCCAAGACCGACCCAACCCCCGAGCCAGCCCCCCCCGAATCACTCCTGGACGCCCTGCCGGCCAAGGAAACACGGAAGCAAAAGCGGAAGCGGCTCCAGGCCGACAAGGGCGGCGTGAAATGACCATCGAATAACCGATCTCGCACGCTGGCGGACGGGTCGTTCGCGGGTTGCCGGGCCAGAGCCGGCGGGACACGGGCCAGGCGAGACAGGGGGACAGGCATCTTTCTTGGCGTACCAAGAACGCAGCCAGTCCCCGAGACTCCAAGGCACGCAACCTCGGCCCCGGAATTCACTCGCTCGCGCTTCGGGCTGGTCGCTCACGCCCTGGAGAGTCGGGGACTGGCTGCTTTTTGGGTAGGCGCAAAAAGATACCTGTCCCCCTCTCGGTCTCGGCCCTCGCCCCCTGTCGGCCACGGCGCTCGCCACGGCCATGGAATTCACTCGCTGGCGGTTCGGGCTCTTTATCAGAGCCATTTTTGTTTTTCCCAACACGTGATGTTTTGACTGAAAGGCGGCTTTCGATGCCGGCGCTACCTTCTCGTTACCTTCCCAGCGTGAACACGGTCATGGCGATGGCGGCCGCCGCGATTGTCGGTGCTGGAGCGACGTTTGGTGGGCTCTATCTGGCCTATTACCTCAAGACACGGGTTCCCGCCCCGACGCCGCCACCTTACGACGCCCGGTTCGTCGTGATTGGCAAGGCGTACGTGGGGGAGTTGTCGGCCTCGTACGCGGCGGCCTGGGATCAGGGTGTTCACGCGCTCGAATCCGGCCAATCGATTTCGGACGCGATCGAGGTGGTGGCGAAGGCCTGGACCGCCAATCGGACGGCTCTTTACGACAAGGCGCTGACGCCCGCGTTTTCCAAGATCGTGCCTCAGAGCGTGAAGGACGGCGACGTGACCTCGGCGGAGCGGTCGGCGCTGATTCAGGCGTGGCGTGGTCTTTCGATGGGGCTCAAGAAATAACGGCTAGCCGGTGACGATTCGGAACGATCACGATTCATCGACAAGGAGCGAGGCGATACCCATGAGCGACGAACGATTCAACAAGGACCTATGCGGTTGGTTGGGCGCTGACGAGACTCAAAGGAAGCACGCGGCGGGATTTGGCCGGTTGAAATCGGTTGCTCCGATGCTTTTTGGCGACGCCGCCCCGACCGAGCCGGTGCTGTTGTACAAGGCCTACGCGCAGGCGCTTGGTCAGTTCCCGAATTACCCCGCCCAGCGGATCGGGGACTGCGTGGGCTTTGGCCATGGGCATGCCAACGACCTCTTGCAGTGCGTGGAGATTGGTCTGGGCCAGCCGATTGTTTACCAGGAGACGGATACGGAATTCATCTACGCGGCCTCTCGCGAGGTGGCGGGGATCTTGAGCAACACCGACGGGTCGTATGGATCGGCGGCGGTGAAGGCGATGACGACCCTGGGGATGGTGAGCCGTCCGATGCTGGGCCCCGAGGGGACCTATTCGGGAGCGCGTGCCAAGGCCTGGGGAGACAGTGGGGTTCCGCCGGCGATTCTCTCGGAGGCGACCCCTTACCTGTTGGGTGGGGCGGCGGCGGTGACGACGTGGGACGAGCTTGTGACCGCGCTTTCAAGTGGTTATCCCACGACGGTGTGCTGCGACCAGGGCTTCACGATGACGCGGGACGCGCAGGGCTTTTGCGATCGTCAGGGTCGGTGGGGGCACTGCATGGCGTTCGTGGGGGTTCGGTTCGACCGGCCTGGGGCGTGCGTGCTTCAGAGCTGGGGGCCGGACGTGCCGGATGGACCGGTGGCGCTGGGTCAGCCTGATTGGTCGTTCTGGATCGACCAGGCGACGGTCGAGGCGATGCTGGCCGAGGGGGATTCGTGGGCGATTTCGAGGACTCCTGGCTTCGAGAAGCGGCAGCTTCCCCCGGCCTGGCGGTATGACGAGGCGGCCTAGGAATCGGGGCGCTCAGGCGGGGTTGGAGCTGGTTCGAGCGCCCGCGAGAGACGGGTTCGTGGAGCACCCGAAAGGCGAGGGCGCTTGACAGGCTCCGTGGTCCGAGGGATGGGGAACCGTGAACTCCGGCGAGGGATTCATGACGTTTTTCACGATGGTGGGTCAGGCGGTCGCGGGCGACTCGCAGGCGCTTGGGATGCCGATCAGTGGGCTCGTGGGCTCGCTGGGGGCGGCGGGCGCGGCGGTCGCGGTGACCTATTACTTCCTGAATTTCCTCAAGGACCAGGCCGAGAAGCAGAGCCGGCTGTTCCAGGACTTCAAGGATTACCACGCGGAATCGCAAAGGAAGTTCCAGGATCAACTGGACCGGCTCACGGATCGTCAGGAGGCGTCGCAGCGGACGTTTCAGGATCATGTGGGCCGGATCACGGAAGGTCAGAACGGCCTGTTGCGGGATTCGGTCCTGGCGATGAGGTCGGTCGAGAAGACATTGGACGCGTCGACGGAGACGATTCGTGGGATCGAGAAGACGATCGCGTCGCTCCAGCAGTCGGTCGGGACGCTCGACGTTCTGGTGCGTCGCGGTTCGTCCGATCCGAAATGAGAAAGGAAGTCGCGGGCACGATCATGAATCTTGAGCGGGAAGCGCGCGGGTGGCCTTGGCCGGCCGAGGGCGCGTGGAGGGGCGGTTCCTCGCCCGGAAAGGCATTCCATGATGTTCGCCCTTGTCCTCGCTCAAGCGAGCGCCGCCGAGGGCGGCCTGGGCGTCTCCATCGCCAGTCTCGTCAGCTCGCTGACGGCGGCTGGGGCGGCGGTGGTCGTGACGACGTACTTCCTGGGGTTTCTCAAGGACCACGGCAATGATCATAAGCTTATCATAGAACAATTTCGTGGCTATCATCTCGATTCGCAGCGGAAATTCCAGGATCAGATCGATCGGCTCGCGGACCGTCAGGAGGAATCGCTCTCGACGTTTCGGGCGCGGGTGGGTCGGGTGACGGCGACCCAGAACGCGATGCTCTCCGACGCGATCCAGACGATGAGGTCGATTGAGAAGACCCTCGAGGGGTCGAACACGACGATCCAAGGGATCGAATCGACGATCGAGGCTCTCAAGAAGGCGATTCGGGCGATCGACCTTGTGATTGCCTCGGCCGATCAAGTTACCGGTGAGACGAGGTCGTCTTGAACCATGGGGGAATCCTAACCATGAGCCGCGCTGCACGGGGTCCGCTGGCGCTTTTGGTGGCGGGCGCTTTCTTGATGTGCTCGCTGGTGGCGTACTGGATGGGCGAATCCGAGCTCGAGCGTGAGCGTCAAGCTGGGATCCAGCGAGTGAAGGACGCCTGGAGCGCTCGGCTGGATTCCGCGATCGCCGACCGCGAGGCCCTTCGCAAGGAAGTCCAGGCGGATTCCGAGGCTGGGGTGGGGGCGCGCCGCGAGCAGGCGATTCTGGAGGCGCTCAAGCGAATCGAATCGAGACAAGGGGGCCTCGAGCTCAGCCGGCCGCGGACTCCGCGATAAGCGGCCATCGGGCAAGCCAGGGGGACAGGCATCTTTCTTGGCGTACCAGGAAAGAAGCCAGTCCCCGAGACTCCAAGGCACGCAACCTCGGCCACGGCCCCTCTCGGCCCCTGTCGGCCATGGAATTCACTTGATGCATTGCTTCGTTAGCCGCGGCCCTGGGGTAAAGCCTGGCCGTGTCGTGGGGTTTGGAGCGAGCCGCCGGCCTCGCCGACCCTGGGTGTTTCTTCACATGAGGAGTTTCACGATGAATATTGTGTCGATTCTTTTGCTCTTGATCAACGGTTACAAAACCTATTCCACGGTGATTCTGGCGATCCTCTCCGGGCTGGGGATGATTTTGTCCAAGAATTACGGCGAGGGGATCTCCTCGATCTTCCAGGCGCTGACCGTGGTGTTTGGCGGGGCCAGCGTGGCCGGTCTGCGGCACGCGGTCGCCAAGGTTCCGACCAAGGACTGATCGCGATCGCGTCCTGGGCGGAGGGGTTCGCTCGCGGGGCTGGGTTTCGCGAGCGAGCCCGATCCCCCCCTTACATCAGGGGATCACCGATGGCGCGGAGCACGAGCCGGCCGGCCAAATCACGGGCGAACACCGAGGAGGCCCCCCCTCCCCTGGTTTTGCGCGCTCAATCATCCACGGCGGTTTCGCCGGCGGCTGGCGACGTGGATTTGCGCGCGCTCCTGCGGTCGTATCTGACGAGGATCGACGGCGAGTCGGGTCGGACGTTCGCGGATCGGCTGATTGAATCGTGGGTGGGGCTGGCGATCGCGGGGAATTTCAAGGCGCTTCAAGAGATCTTGGAGCGGACGCAAACGCTGGACCCCCCCCCTGTCGCGCCCGCGGGTTATGACGATCGGTCGGCGCTTTGGGAGCTCGAACAGAGCGTGGAGCAGGACCTTGACATCCCCATCGACTGATTGGGCGCGCCAGACGCGGCCTGTGAGCCGGCGTCATTTGTGGCTGTGGGTCGAGCGGTTCACGGGAATCAAGATTCCGACGCGGTCGGTGTGTCGGGGTCACGCCGCCCCTTTTGATCTTTTCGCCAGGCAGGTACTTGAGCGCCCGCCGCTGGCTCTCTGGCATGGTCCGCGTGGGAGTGGGAAGTCGTTTCTCTCGGCGATCGATACCCACCTGGCGAGCCGGTTCATCCCGCGGCACGCGACCCGGATCCTGGGTGGCTCGCTGGCGCAGAGCGAGCAGATTCACCAGGCGATGAGGGAGGCGGTCCTGGAGGGGACCTGCGCCCTGGGCAACGACGCGGGCTCGGTGCGGAAATTCACCAAGAATGATGTGTTATATCATAATGGCAGCACGGTCTCGATCCTTGCCGCGAGCGCGACCTCGGTTCGGGGCCCGCACGTGCCGTCGCTCAAGCTCGACGAGGTCGACGAGATCGAGGACGACATCCGCGAAAGCGCGATGGGCATGGCGATGGAGATCCGCGGGATCAAGTCGAGCATCCTGATGACGTCGACCTGGCATCGGACGAACGGGCCGATGGCGAGTTTGATCGACCGAGGTCGCTCGGGGGCGTTTCCGGTCGATACGTTTTGCGTCTTCGAGGCCCTGGAACGATGTCCCGAGGAACGGAGCGGTCCGAAGCTTGAGAACTGCCCCTCCTGCCCGATTCACTCCTGGTGCCACGCCGACCGGCTCGATCACCCCTCTGGCCTTCCCAAGGCCAAACGGTCGGCGGGGCACTACTCCATTGATAGCTTGATTCAGAAGGCGAGAGGGCTCTCGACGCGGGTCTTTGAAAGCGACTATCTCTGCCTTCGCCCCAAGGCGGCCGGCGTCTGGTTCACGATGTTCGACGAGGCCAGGCACGTGACCCCGAGGGCGGAGTTCGACCCCTCGCGGCGGGTTCACATCGCCGTCGACCCCGGCGTCCACAACGGGGCGGTCTGGTTCCAGACCCGGGCTCGGCTCGATGGCAAGGGACACATGGTGAACGTGTTCGCCGACTATTTCGCGGAGGGGCTCTCGGCCGAGCAAAACGCGGCGGCGATGGTCGAGCAATCGCGGCGGCTGTGTGGGGTTTCGACCCACGACCACCGGGTGTCGATGGACCCGGCCGGCAACAGCCGAACGGCCGTCGGCCCCACGGTCCGAGGGGAATTCGAGCGGGCGGGCCTGCGTGGTCGAAACGGCCTGGAGAGCTGGCCAGTGGGGCGTAAGAACGACGGCCTTCAGCTCCTGGAGGCGCTCTTACTATCCGCGGACGGGTCGATATCCCTTACTGTCCATCCTCGGTGCCGGGATTTGATCGTCGCGTTTTCCTCGTACATTCGGGCCAAGCAAGGGGGCCAGTGGCTCGACCACGCGGCCGACCCGCAGCATCCCTTCGAGGACCTGATCGACCCGTTGTGCGGCGGGCTCAAGCTGGAGTTCCCAGCCGGCCGCGCCCCGGAGCCGGTGTTCCAGCAAGTGCGGGCGGGAAAGCTGTTTTAGGTCAGGGAAGCCATCGACGCGAAGCCGCCATGAACAGCATGACAATCGCCTAAGCGAGGATCATCCCATGCGCGACTATGGAATTGGCCTTGTGATTGGGCTCATTGTCACGGCGACCCTGGTGCCGCTGGTCGTGGTGGTGGTCGAGATGGGGCTGTGCTCTCCAGAGATGGGCTGGCTGGTCGCGCGGACGAGCCGGCTCCTGTTCCTGGCCCAGGCGGTGTTTCGGCTCTGGCGGCTGGGGGCGTAGGATTGGCCCACGACCAGCGAGCCGGGATCACGACGACACGGCCGGCGAGTCGAGATGATTCTCGATGGTGAGCCACGAGGGGTCGGCCGGGGCGAGGGGGCTGTCGGCGGCGACGGACCAGGCAGCGCCGTCCCAGGTGAACCCGTGGTCGGGATACATCGAGTGGCACGGGCCGTTGTGCGAGGTCTCCTTGAAAAGTCCGACGATCGTCGCCCCCGGGATCCCCGCGAACGCGGCGGCCATTCGCTTGACGGCGTTCAGGACGACGGTCTCAATCCCATAGCCAAAGACACGACAACTGAGCACCATGATCGGGATCTTGAACCCGGTCGGCTCGCGATTGACGACGGCCGCGGAGACGGTACCCATGCGACCGAATTTATCCGCCGCGTCGACCACGATGATGGTATGAGCTGGGTCGTCGAACCACTGGCTGAGCTCGCGAAACGAGGTCCGACTGCCGGCGAGATTGAACTGATTGGTGCGATTGATCAGCTCGGCGAGCCGTTGGAGGTCCGAGCGCGAGGCCGACCGGATCGTCACCCGGATGCCCAGGTTCGCGAATAGGGCGGTCGAGTCGACGTCGACCAGATCGGCGAGGAATCCCTCGCGTTCCTCGCGTTCGCGGTAGAGCTGGGTTCGGTCTCCCTCGGCCTGGTCGGCCAGGATTCCGGCCCAGGCGTCCAGGAGCCTCCACGAGCGATCCGACGTGGCGTCGAGCAAGTGAATCTCGGGCATCGTCTCGCCGACCATCGCGAGCTGATCGCCCCGATCATCGATGAAGACATAATCCTTATATTTGAGGTTTAAGGCTTCACGGATGCGTTTCATGTTGAGGACCTTGGGATCCCAGTTGATCTGGTGATTCACGAAGTCGTCGGCCTGGATGAGCGCTCCGTTCCAATTGACCCTCGCGGGGTCGTTGGACGAGTTGGTGGCGAGGACGACCCCTTTGTCCTTGAGCCTCAAGAGGATTCGCTGGCGGTCGAGTCGATGGTTCACCGCTCCCTCGCCGATGACGCCGTCCCAGAGGGTGTTGTCGAGGTCGGTGACGATGAGCTTACGGCCCAGCAAGCGGCGGCGGGCGGCGATCGCGTCTCGATAGGGGTCGACGAGCGCTCGCCCAAGCTCGCTGGGATGCTGGTATTTCGAATCCTTGACGAGCCGGCCGTGATTGTAATCGCCGACCCCTTTCAAGAGGGTGAACTCATCGAGCGGGAACAGGTGCTCGAAGCTCGCGGCGTTGCCGCGTTTGATCAAGTTATCAAGGGCCGGCTTGATCCGGTCGCGGATCAGGTGGCGGGCCCGTCGGGTGGCGAGGTCCTTGAACCATTCGAGGGGCGATTCGCCGTGTCGGCGGACCATTCGCGTGTTCTGGACCAGGATCGGACATTCGAAAAGATTGGCGAGCGCTCCCAGGGTGGTCTCGACCTCGGCCAAGGCCTCGTCGACGGCGGCCTCGATCCGACGACGACCGTCGAGCGCGCGACGAACCCGGGTGTACGACGACAATGAGGGGGAGAAATCGAAAGTGAACGGGCTGTAGAAGACCAGGTCGAACTTTTTCGCGGCGAGCCTCTTGAGCTCGGCGCGCAGGGCGTGGCCGTTCTTGGAGGTGGCGTAGATGGGGTTCAGCCTGATCCCGTCCTCGAGACACGGCGCGGTGAGATAGGCGGTCATGTCGAGATACAAGCAATCGCCGACGAAAAGCACGTCGGCGGTCTCGGTGGCTGGGGTC
>JAKBAP010000166.1 GCA_021808995.1 Planctomycetota bacterium
CCTCGAGAGCATCGATTTTGGCCTCGAGGAATCGGTCTCCGAGATGATTCTCAAGTCGATCAAACGCCAGGAAAACCCACTGGTGATCTTTGACCTCAGCCAGGTCGACAACTTTGGCTCGATGTTCCTGGCGCTCTTGATCCGTTGCTGGAAGCTGGCCTTGTCTCGAGGGGGGACGATGGCGCTTTCCGGGGTCAGCGACCAGATCCGCGAGCTCCTGCGGGTGACCTCGCTCGACATGGTCTGGCCGATGTATGCCTCGAAGCGGGAGGCGATGGAAGCCCTCTTGCTCGAATGAACCCGATTCCGCCGGCCCGCCGCGGGCCATTCGGTTCGCCCCCGAATTCCCGCAATCGGGCTCGCGCCTCGACCAGAGCCGTTGACAGTCCTGGCGACGGGTCCGATGATGATCATGGAACGACCAAGAGAGCCGCGAAAAGAGTGATTTCGCTCTCGCCGATCACGTCGCGGCGACGTTGCGGCGTCCGGGAGCCAAGATGGGCATCCAAGACCGCGAGTATTACCGCGCCTCCACCCGAGGGTCCACGTGGTGGGTCTCCGTTCCCCCCGTCACCCGGGCGATCATCATCATCAACCTGGTGGTGTTTCTCTTCCTCCAGCTCTCCAGGGACGAGTCCGACAGGATCCTCTACTGGTTCGCCGCCTCGCCCGAAACGACCCTTCACCAATTTCGCCTCTGGCAGCTCCTGACGGCCACCTTTCTCCACGCCGGCCTCCCACACATCGTGGGAAACATGTATTTCCTCTGGATCGTTGGCCGCGAAATGGAGGCCATCCACGGCTCGCGAGATTTCCTCGCCTTCTATTTGTTCACGGCGATCGGAAGCACGCTTGCTTGCATCGTCTATCAGAATCTCACGGATGATCCCCGGGGGATGGTTGGCGCTTCCGGGGCCGTCATGGGGGTGGTGACGCTGTATACGCTTTACTATCCGACTCGCGAAATGCTCTTCATGTTTTTCATTCCCATGCCCATGTGGGTCGTGCTGGGGATTTGCCTGTTCTTTCCGTTGTTACGCTATGTCTCGCCGGGCTCTGGGTTGGATCGGATCGCGATCGAATCGCACCTGGCGGGGGCGATTCTGGGGTATTGCTTCAAGCAATTCGATCTGAGGTGGTCGCGGCTGGTATCGGGGCGGGGATTCCGGCCCCGGCTCAAGATCTTTTCTCCGGCGACTCGCGAGCCCTCGCGAAAGCGATCGCCGGCCCCGTCGTGGACGAGTGTCAAGAGTGTCGGCCCGGCCGCGAAGCCAACGGTCACGGTCGTCCCCGAGGAGCAGCTTGACGCCCGTCTGGACGAGGTCCTGGCCAAGATCGCCCGCGAGGGCCGGGGCTCGCTCACCGACGAGGAACATCGCGTTCTCGAGGAAGCCAGCCGCCGCGCCCAACGTAGGCGGAGTGATCGACCGTGAGCCGGCGCGAGGGTCTCACCTGCGTGATCCGCCCCGCGGAGCCTGGCGATCTCCCGTCAATTGTCGAGTTCAACCGCCGGCTCGCCCTCGAGACCGAGTCCAAGACGCTCGATCTCGGTGTCCTGAAGGCGGGCGTCGAGCGGGCTCTCGCGGATCCGGATCGAGCGCGCTACTGGGTGGCTGAGATGGACAACCCGACTCGAATCGTCGGCCAGGCCGCCATCACACAGGAGTGGAGCGACTGGCGAAACGGCTGGGTCTGGTGGTTTCAGAGCGTCTACATCGCCCAGGAAGAGCGTGGGCGTGGGCTCTTTCGCCTGATCCACCAGCATATTCGGACTCTGGCCTACACCGATCCCGACGTCGTTGGTCTGCGACTCTATGTCGAGGAGGCCAACCACTCCGCCCAGGCCGTCTACCGGGCTCTTGGGATGCGGCCTGGGGGCTATCATGTATTTGAGGATCTCTGGATCGCTCGCCCTCGCGACGGCGACGAGCAAGGGCCGGGCCTTGATCACGCGAGATGAGTCGGCCTGGCCGGGCAGAGCTCAGCCCAGCGATCGGCGACGCGGGCGGCCGCGCCCGAATCGAGAGCCTCCTCGGCGGTCCGGGCCGCGATCATGAGGGTGTTCGCTCCCAGGGTCCAAAGCGCGACCGCCGTATTGGCGACCAGATAGTCGCGTGCGGGCCCGCGCTCGCCCGCGAAGACCCGCCGCAGTCGCTGGGCGCTTTCCTGGGTGCTTTCGACCTGAATTTCGGTATGGCTGGTGATCGGGAGTCGGAATTGGCTGGGATCGAGGGTCATCGGGCGGATCGTCCCCTCCTCGACCAGCCAGGCGTGAGTGGGCCCCGAGAGCGAGACCTCGTCAAGGCCATCCGCCCCCGTGACCACGACCGCGCGCTTGATATGATCGAGCTTGGCGAGAACGCCAACCACGAGGAAGGCGCGTGCCAGGTCGGGGCAACCCACGACCTGAAACGCCGGCGAGGCGGGGTTGGCCAGGGGGCCGACCAGGTTGAATAGGGTGCGGAATGGCAATTGACGTCGGATCGGGGCCAGGCGTTTGAGGCCTGGATGAAACGTAGGGGCGTGCAGATAGGCGATTCCGATCTGGTCGAGACAGCGTCTCGCGGAATCGGGGTCGAGATCGGTCGCGATGCCCAGGGCCTCGAGCACGTCGGTACTGCCTGATCGGCTCGAGGCCGCCCGGTTCCCATGCTTCACCACCCGCGCTCCGCACGCGCGGGCGATGATGGCCGAGCCGGTCGAGAGATTCAGGGTCCGCGAATGATCGCCGCCGGTCCCGCAGGTGTCGATAGCCGGCCGATCGTCGGGAAGGTGAAAGGAGATCATGCGTGAGCGAACCGCGCGAATGACCCCCTCGAGCTCGTCGAGGGTCTCGCCCCGGACCGCGAGGGCGGTCAGAAAGGCGGCGGCCTCGATCTCACTCGCCTCGCCATCGAGAAGCGAGACCACCGCCTCCTCGACGGCCGCCCGAGCCAACTCGCGACCCTCGATCAGTCCCTTCAGCGCGGCCAAGATCGCGCTCATCACGGCACCCGAACGGTGCGCTGCTCGATCTTGCCGGAGACTAACCGGTCGAGCCGTATCACCGCCTGGGAGTGCTCGTCATGCTGGTTCAAAAGCCGAACAGCCTGCTCCGCCGATTGAACCGCCTGATTGTCGATCGCCGAAATCACGTCACCAGGCTCCGCGAGACCAGAGAGCGGGCTCTCATGATCGACCCGCATGACCAGCACGCCCCTCCAGCTCTCAGGCAGGCGGCTCTGCTTGGCACGCTCGGCGTCCAGGGTCGCGAGCTCAAGCCCCAGGGCAAACGACGTCGTCTCGTCGGGTCGGGCCGGCCGACGAACCAGTCCCGCGGGGTCCTCATCGGAGGGCCGGGGCGAAGCGGGCTTGGCCAGGGTCCGTTCGCGTTCGCCGATCGTGACCTGGAACACCACTTCTCGGCGGTCGCGCCAGACGACGACCTCGGCCTTGGAGCCGACCTTCGACATCGATACCTGATTGATCAGATGATTCAGGTCGGCGATTTCGACGCCGGCGAATCGCAAGATCAGGTCTCCGTCCTTGAGCCCGGCCTTGGCGGCTGGGGATGTCTCGTGAACCTTATCGACGAGGGCACCGCGGGGCCGCTCCAGGCCCAGGCCGACGGCCTCCTCCTGAAGCAGGTGAGGGTGAAGCTCAACGCCGAGCGCCCCGCGAGTGACCCGACCGTGCTCAACCAGCTCTTCCAGGATCCAGCGGGCCAGGTTGATCGCGATGCTGAAACCGACCCCTTCGTTTCCCCCGCCATTGGAGGCGATGGAATTGTTAATCCCGATCACCTCCCCTTTCATATTGACCAGCGGTCCGCCTGAATTCCCGGGGTTGATCGCGGCGTCGGTCTGGAGAAAGTCTTGATTCTCCACGTCCTTGAGCTCTTCCATGTGCCGCCCGCGGGCGCTGATGATTCCCTGGCTCACCGAGTGGGTCAGGCCAAAGGGACTGCCCAGGGCAAGGACCCAGGAGCCCACGACCGCGTCGTCGCTGTCACCCATGCGCGCCGCCGGTAGGTCGTCGCGATCAAGGGCCAGGACCGCGATATCGGCGGCGTCGTTCCAGGTCTTGACCGGAGAAATGGTCCGCCCGTCCTGGAGCAGGATGCGAATGCGAGAGGGCTTCGCCCCCTCGACAACATGGTGATTGGTCAGGACGTAAAGCCCGGGTGCGTGGACGCTTCGAACAATCACGCCCGAGCCGGTCTCCTCGAATTGGCGGGCCCGGTGGTTTTCGTCGGCCTTGGAGGTCTTGGTGGCGACGATGTGGACCACCGTCGGTGCCACCGCGCGTGCGACCCGCTCGAAGGTCTGGTCGATCTGGGCAAAGCTCTTATATTGGTTCGCCAGATCGGCGTAAATCGCGTCGTCAGAGTGCTTTCGGCTCGTGGCGGCCTTGTCCTTGGAAGGTTCCCGAGTGTCGACGGCCATCCGGGTGGTCTGACCCAGGATCGCCGGGCTCCCTCGGTCGAGCACGATGCCCGCGGCCAACCCCGTGGTGAAAATCATCACGGAAAGCACGACCTTGGACAAGCGAGTTTGCATGGACCATTCTCCACGCCCGGCGCGAGCGAGTGGACGGGCCCGGGAACCAGAGGGGGCTCGAGCTCCATCCCTTGCGACCAGGGTCGATCTGTCTAATATATCGCTCTCGAACCGGATGAGTCAAAGTTCCTCGCGATCGTCGGCCTGGTTTTCACGGACCAGGTCGCGAAAAAAAAGCCGTCGGCATTGCCGACGGCTTTGATGCGACACGCGCCAGGCCTGGGGGTTAGCGCCCGGTCTCACTGAAGTCCATTTCGAAGTCGCTGAGGTTGATGTGGGATTCGCGGTCGCCTTCCTCGGGTTTTTCGAAGACCTTGGCCCAGCGCTTGCTGTCGGAGTCCATGAAGCGTCCTTGGCCGGTTCGCTCGTTCTCGCGCTGACAGTCGATGCAGGTATTGGTGTAGGGAAGCGCGTTGAGCCTGGGCTCGGCGATTTTCCCACCACAGAATTCGCAGCGGCCGTAGACTCCGGCGGCGATGCGCTCGAGGGCGTGCTCGATCTGGCCGAGCTCGCGGCTCTCGATCTCCACCAGTTGCGAGCAGATTTCGTCGTTGGCCGAATCCACGGCGGCGTCGACGTTGTCACCGACCGAGTTCAGGTCGGCGAATTTGCGAAAACTATCCAGATCGCCGTCGAGCGCCCGGCGCAGCGCGTCTCGCCGGGCCATGAGGCGTGATGTCAATCGCAGCAGGGCATCTTTGCGGGCCATGGCATACCTCCAGATGTACGTCGTCGCGGATCGCGGGGGCTGGGAGAGATCTTACAAACTCGCCTTATCAGCTTGACCCAGTCGAAAAAAAAGAGTTCGAAAAGTCACGGGCGCTCGGAACTGGCTCGAATCACCCCACTTGCCCGTCGCGTCGCACTCGCATGACAAAGCGAAACCTCTTCGCTCCGTCAGTTCCTTCAAGCACATTATGCGCCACGGACAAGGCCCCACGACCGGTTCGTCCAACCCTCAAGAAATATTACGTCGAGAAACGCCAAGGGGTTGTCAAAATTCTAGGAAAATCATTTTGAGCTTCCCGGCGGCGTCGGCCGCGTGACACAGGTCCTTTCAGAGTCCCCAGGATCGATTCCGCCCGTGGTTGGGTTAGGGGCGATCATAGAGTGATGAAACAGTAAGGCGGGAAGAAAGTTACGGAGAAAGCTAGCGCGGCGGGCCCGGGGATCGAAGGCTAGCCCGGGGGAGAGTGTAATCGGCGACAACCCTGGCTCTCTGGTCTCCTGGTGAATGCAAGATATTTACAAAACGAACGTGCTTGGTGTCAAGGTACTGCCACTGTTCCATCATTTGTCCGCGTGCGCCAATATAATTAATATGATCGGGATTTCCTCCCAATCGGCGACGGACCTCGTCGGCGGTGAGGCCCCTGAGGCTTTGCGACCGCTCGCCGGTGGCTGGGGTCGGGGTGGGCTCGTTGGCGTTACGAGCCGCCGAATCATCCTGGACCCAGTCGTCCTTGACCTTGCGAAAGCCACGGGTTCGAAACGCCTGGGCGACCTCGCGCGAGGTTGGATCGGCTTTCCAGGCTTTACGCAAGAGCTCGATCGCCGTGACGTGGTCCTGAAGCAGCTCTTCATGGAGGGTGGCCAGGGCGACGGGTCCCTCGGCGTCGGTGTCGCTGAGCCGGTCGCGCTGGATCTTGAGCCAGGAGGCGAGGATTTCCCTCGCGGCGTCGGGCTCGTGGAGGGTGTCGCGGAGCAGATCGGCCAGTCGGCGCGCGTCGGCGAGGCGGAGGCCGCCGAGGTTTTCGCGGGCCTTGGCGACCGCGCTTTTGAGCAGACGGTTCGGGAGGTCGGGCTTTTCGGGGAGTTCAGCCGCGAGGATCGAGACCCGGTCGGCGGCGGCCTGAAGATCGGCGGTGGGTTCGTGAAGGTGGATCTGTTCCATGACGTCGGCCCAGAGCCGGCGGTCGAGTGCTTGCCTCGCGGCTGGGGGGGCCGTTCGATAGGCGTTATCCGGGTCGTTGGCGTAGGGGATCAGCCAGCGCTCGATGTCGACCTTGGCGCTGGCTCGGTCGGTTGGGGCGGCCGGGAAAAAGTCGAGGACCTCCCCGCGCAGCTTTTCGAAATCGGCCTGGGTCCTGGCGGAGGCGAGGCGAGCACGCAGGGCACGGTGCGCCAGGGCACCGGCGGCGGGCTCGGGGAGCTTCCGTTGGCGCGCGTCGCGCGCCATGGCCAGCCACTGGGCTGGGGCGTCGACTCCGCGGGTCTTCATGTCGGCCTCGATCCGCAGGGCCTCCAGGTCCAGCTCACGCGCGCGTTTTCGCAGCGGCTCGTCCTGGAACTCGTCCGCTCGGGCAAGCGCCCATCGCGCCCATCGCGAGCGGGTCTCGTAATCCTTGGCCGCGAGGTTCGCGACCCCACGCTCCAAGCGCTCAAGATCGGCCGGGACCACGGTCAGGCCCGAGACCACGCAGACCAGCCCAGCTCCCTCGCGCTTGAGGACCCCACGCGCCACGACCGCCGTCGCCCGCCCCCGCCCGGCCGGCCGAAGCGCGCGCGGCACCAGAAAGAGCGTGCGGGTTCGCTTGAGCCGAAGCTCGTCGGGTTCAGCGCCGGTTCGGGGGACGTAAAAGGAGACACGGTCATCGACGATGACCTCGCGCCCGATCAGTTCGGGCTTTTGATCGAGCTCGGCCGGCTCGACGGGAACCGCGTCGCCCCCCTTGTCCTGGGCGAGTGAAAGCGAGTTGCTCGCGCACAAAATGAGCGCGCATGCCAGCGCCCAGGGCAAGCCGATCCGGCGGGATCGCTGGCTCATGGGCTTTTCTCCGTGTTGGCTTCGGTCGACGCGGCGGGCCAGCCGAGCGATTCGAGGGCCTTGGTTCGCAGGATGTAAACGCCGCTCTTGGGCTCGAGAGTGATGATCCAGGCGTCCTGATCGTCGTCGTAACGAAAATCGGCGAGCCGCGCGCCAAAGGTCACGCGATCACCGGTTTTTGGTCGCGCGAGCTCGAAGAGTTGAAACCCGGCGAGATCGACCCGGCCGATTCGCTCGGGTCGAGCCGAGGCGGCCTCGCGCAGGCTGCCGGCCTCGCCCGTCGGGAGGACGAGATAGTCGATCTGGTAACTTGGGCTTCCCTCGCCTGGGACGGCCATGATTCGCGAATCGATGATGATCGATCGCCCGCGATAGAGGTTCTTGAACTGGGTCGCCCATTGGTCGGGGCTTGCGCGGCCAGCCTCGACAAGGATCTCCTCGAGCGAATGCGAGGCGAGGTCCACGAAGATCGCGGCCTCCAGGGCGGCGTTACGAATGGTGTCGGCGTCGTCGACGGCCCCCCCCAGGGCGTCGACCGCGGCTTTCGCGGCCGAGAGGATCTGGTTGGCCCTGTCGAAATTCCCTTCGTCGAGGGCGGGGATGCCCTCGAGCTTGCCCCGCTCGGCGATCAGCGGGTATTCCTCGCGAAGCTGCTGGCGGTAGCGCCAGCCCGCCGTGGCGATGACGATCAAGACGACGGAAGCGAGCACGACCTTGAGCGTGCGTGCTCGTCGGCGGGCCTCGAGCGTCCGGGGGTCGATCTCGATGGTCCGAGCCGGGGCCGAGACCACTGGCTTGGGCCGCGGTCGCCGTTCGCGGGGGACGGGCTCGGCGGGATCGGCCGTGGGCCGGCTTGACGGCTTCCGGGGCCGGGTCGGCTCGCGGCGGACGGCCGGGTCAGGCGGTTCGTCGCCCGGCGGTCTCGCCGGCGCTGGGGCGGGTTGGGCACCAGGCGTTTCGTGGGGGGCCGGGGTCTCGTCTTCCCAGATAATCTCGCCTTGCGACACATGAGAGCGGTCGTCGGCCAGATCAAGGGCCACGCTGGTGGGATCGGAAAGCGCGACAGGATCGAGATCGATCCGCTCGGTGACTCGCGACCGGTTCGCCGCCACCCGTGGTGGGGCCGCCGGCTCCGGCAGCGGGCTCACGGGGAGCACGAACACCCCCTCGCCACAGGCCGGGCACCGGAGCGCCTGATACCCCAGCGTCCGCTCCCCCCGCATGCGATGACCGGAGGCGCAGGTCACGCTGTAATACTGGACCTTCCCAGGGGCCTCGGTCCCTAGCGCGCTCAGGAATTTTCGAGCCTGGCCGAGAAACTTCAACACTCACTCCGCGATTGATTCGAACCCTGGTCGGCCATTCACCCCCGACGGTCGTCGCTGACACTTGTCGAACAGTATTATTCGCTCTCTCGTTTCAGGGATCAACCCGAGGGCTCGCCGGAGGTCGCGTGTCGGCCCGCGCGTGATCGCCGGCGGCCGGCTCGTTCTCGGGCTTGCGAGCCCGGATGAAATGATCGGTGAACGCGGCGTGGGCCATGGTGGTGTTGACCTTGGGCATGTGGCATGAAACGCATCCGGCGGTGGGGTTCACCGGGCACGGGCGATTCGCCGCGTGTTCGTCGGCCGGGGAGGGGGTGGACC
The DNA here is from genome assembly GCA_021808995.1 of Planctomycetota bacterium. Classification (GTDB taxonomy): domain Bacteria; phylum Planctomycetota; class Planctomycetia; order Isosphaerales; family Isosphaeraceae; genus JAKBAP01. Next base: position 8,952 of record JAKBAP010000166.1, read on the forward strand.
GTTTCTTGGCGACCGGGGCCGCGTGACAGTTCAGACAGCGCGATTCATACCAGGCGGAATTGGTCTCGACGTCCTGGTGGGGGTTATGGCAGGTCACGCAGTCGAGCGCTCCCGAGCTTTCGGAATAGCACCGGCTCCAGGTCAGGGTGGTGCCCTGAAATCGGACCGCGTCGGGCGAGCCGGGTGAGAGCCGGAGGTCCTTCGAGCGTGGGGCGTGGCAACTGGCGCAGACGGCCACGATGGACGGTCCCTCGGTCGCCGTGAGCCGGGCCAGGGCGAGGTCGGGGTCGTGGTTGGCGACCGCCGTGGGATGGTGGCCGGCCGGTCCGTGGCACTGCTCGCAGCCGATCGCGCGGTCGAGGGCCTCCGGCCCATCCTTGGCTAGCACCGCCTGGGGATGGGTCGCGTGGCAAACCAGGCAACGCCAGACCGCGTCGATGGTGAGGGTCATTCCAGGATAGAGCCCAGCGGGAATGGCGGGATCGTTCGGATGCCCCGACGTGACGTCCCAGCCAATCGGAGGGGCGTAATACGACATTCTCATTTCCAGATATTTGTGGTCGGCATTGCGACCCACCAGGGTGAGGCCGCGATCGCCGGATCCGAACGCGTAATCGACGACTGTCTCGAAGACCTGGTTCTTGACCTTGGTCTTCTCGACGATCAGGCCATCCTTGCTGAGGAATTCATGGGTGACCTGGGCGTTGCCAGGGTCGGGGATGGGTGATTTGGGGTACGGGATTCGCTCGAGCTCGGCCTGGCGGGGGAAGGTCCGGGCGTGCCGGCTGTTGTGCTGGACCTGTGAGATGCCGGCATGGCATTTGGCGCAGCTTGCCTCGCCGAGGTAGGGAGCGGGCTCGTGCTCGGTGGGGTGTGCCTCGCGGTAGGCTTGGCTCGCCGCGGCGATGGCTGGCTCGCTGGGTTTGGCTTGAGCGAGGTCGCAGCGGGCGAGCAGCCACGCGGTCTCGGGCTCGGCTTGGCCGCCGGGAATGTCCAGAAGGGCACCGCGGGCACCATCGGGGTCGCCGGTGCGAAGGAGCTGGCGGGCGAGTAATCTTCGGATGTCCGCCACGGGAAAGCGGTCGGACCATTCCTCCGGTTTTTCAAGGGCGATTCGCAGGGCGTCGCGGGCGGCTGGATAGTCTCCCTGTTCGATCAAGGCGCGGGCGAGCAGCAGGCTGCCCCGAGACCGAGAGCCGGGGATCTCGGCGAGTGACCGGGCCGCGCGGGCGGCCTCCGAAAGCAGGTCCAGTCGCGACATGGCGTCGTTGAGCATGCCCAGGGTCTCGACGTTCGCTGGGTCTCGTCCAAGCGCTCTGCGCCAGGCCAGGATCGCGCTTTGTGGGTCGGCCTGGCGGATATAGGCCATGCCCATCAAAAAGAAATCCTCGGCCTCGAACGACGTTTCGGAGAGCCTC
>JAKBAP010000167.1 GCA_021808995.1 Planctomycetota bacterium
CGATCTCGCGAGACCGTCGGGGTCAAGCCGACCGAGGCGATCGCGAACGCGCGGGAGCCCGAGAGCCTGACGATCGCGCGCGGGCCCGCGCCTGGGGCGGTGGCCACGGCGGCGATGGTTTCGCTCGTATCAAGCGAGACTGGCATGGCGGCCGCGTCCTCAGCGCTTGCGCGGTCGTGCTCGTGGGCGAGTGCGATCACGGGAGGGATCGGTCTCGGCGAGCCCTTCGCCCTTGCGAATGGTCCCGTCCTTACGAGCCTCCTCAAGGACGCGTCCCCAGATCTGGGCGAATCGATTTCGCGGCTTTCCGCCCCCTGACTGGCTATTCGCCGCCCCCGAGGGCCCGTTTCCGCCCCGTGGCAGAGCCCGCTCGCTGGATTGTCCCGGCTCGCCGGCTGGGATCTCACGGGCATGGGTGATCTTGGGCAAGAGCAATCGCTCGCCGATCGCCCAGAGACTGCTCGTGATGAAATAGAGGCCGAGACCAGATGGGACCTTATAAAACATGAAACCCATGAACACCATCATGAATTTCATGATCTTTTGCTGTTGCTCGGCCTCGGGGGTTGCGGCCGGGGGCGAGAAGAGCTTGGTCTGGAACAGCATCAGCCCGACGACGATGAAGGGAAGGACGTTGAACCAGTTGCCCAGGTCGATCCAGCTCCCGAGCTTCGGCATGTCGAAGGGGAACCGAAACAGCATGTCGGGCGCGGCGAGATCGCGGATCCAGAGAAACGACGCGTGCCGCAGGGCAAAGCTCGTATTGAGCGCCTGCCAGAGGCCGACGAAAATTGGCAACTGAATCAGCGCGGGCAGGCAGCCGGCGATCGGGTTCACGCCGTGCTTGCCATAGAGTGCCCAGGTTTCCTTGCCGAGCCGTTCCTTGTCGTCCTTGTATTTCTCTTGCAGTTCCTTGATGTGGGGCTGAAGGGCCTGCATCTTTTGAGCCGCCAGGGCCTGCTTGCGGCCGATGGGAAACATGAGGGCTCGAACCAGGATCGTGAGCAAGATGATCGCGACGCCGTAGTTTCCGTTCTTGCCTCCGAAGAGCGCGGCCACGCGGGTGGTGAGGCCGTACATGAATCCCAGGGTCGGCGTGATGACGTTCCGCGCCAGATAGGCCGCGAAGGGGATGATCTGGCTTTTGCGATACGAGGCCAGCCCCTCGGCGCCATAGGGCGAGAGCGCCTCGGGCGTCTTGGGCCCGGCGAAGACCTGGTAAACGTGCGTGACCGGCTCGTTGGGGGCGAGCAAGATCGGTCGTGACGAGATCCGCACCCCGATGTCGGCCTTGTGGGGCGCGCGATCGTCCTTATGAAGGACCATCGCGATGGTTTTCGCGTCCCAGCGATCCTCGGGCCTGGCGGGGGGCGGATAGGGGGCGACCAGGGTCGCGAAGTACTGGTTTTCAATCCCCGCGAACCGGAGCGGAAGGGCGGTGTTGTCGATGGGCTTGTCGTGGGCCGCCACGACGTCGGCGGCCGTGTGGGTCACGACGTCGACAGAGCCCCGGCTCATTTGGCCAAACACCAGTTCGCGAAAGGTGCTGGTGTACCATTCGCCCTCGATCCGGATGCCATGCGGACCGAGCAGGTTGTAGACCACGGTCCGAGGCTGGTCTGGGCTATCGAACGTGAGCTCGACATCGACGCTATCGCTGTTTTTCCAGAGTTTGAAGGTCTTGGTGACCACGACTCCCTGGGCCGAGGTCGCGCGAAAGACGATCGACTCCCCCTCGATGGGCTTTCCCGTGGCGGTGGCGTCCTTGACGATCGCCCGCTTGACCGCGCCCCCCGGACCCGGGACGACCTCCCAGAAAGTTGAATCGAGCAAATCCTCGGCCGTGAGGGCCGCCCCTCGGATCTGGTCGTCGTCGCTCTCGGTGGGCTCGGCGGGAACGGGCTCGAGCTTGCCGGCCGCGGAGAGGGTGATCGCCAGCGACGGGGGCCAGACGGGATCCTGGCGAATCAACTGAAGGGGCGACCGAGCGACCTTGCGATCGCCAAAATCCGCCACGTAACGGGAGGAGAAGACCGAGTCGATGCCGGCCCCCTTCTGGGCCAGCCAGACTTCCAAGCGATAGCCCCCCTCGGACTTGTCGGCCACGGAGCCGAGCACCAAATCCGTCGCCTTGACCTCGAGGACCTCGGGCTTCCTGGGCGGGGGGGCCTTGCCTTCGACCGGCTTCGCGGCCTTCTCGCCCGCCACCTTTTCCGCGGGGTTCGCGGGCGAATCGGGGCGCTTGGCCGTCGGATCGTCCTTCTTGGGGTCGAGGCCGTTTTTCTTTTCCAGATCCGCCAGGGCCCCCTTGGCCGCCGGCAGGGGCCGCTTGGGCGTCATGTCGACACCCATGAATCGCATGATCGTGGGATAAAGCATCAGCCAGGCGAACGTCGCCGCCACGAACAGAATAAAGCGCTTCTCGGTACTCATATGGAGGCGACCCTGGGGCCAAGAGTGAACGTCGCGAGCTCGGGCCTTGGCGACCGAATCGCGTCATGTGGCGGCTGTTCCGGTGATCGCCGGGGTAAGACTGGCGCGCCGAGGAGCCGGGCCGCCAGGCTCCGTCGCCACCTCGGTGAGTGAGCGGGTACGTGTTTGCTCACCCCGGGAATCGACTCGAACACGCGTCTCATGTCGCGGGATGCAAGCACGGGCTCAGCGTCCTTGCCGGAGGCGATCGCCCAGAAACGCTTCGAGGTCGGGGATGGCATGGATCTTTTTGATCGTGGTTTCAAAGTCATACGGCAGACGACGATACTGCAACCGCGCGCCACGAGCGGCACCTACTTCCGCCGCCCCATTGGCCTGATCGTCGGAGAGCCCATCATCCAATAGGACATAACACGCCCGGTTGTCGCCATCACGCGGCTGACCCACCGAGCCGACATTGACCATCACCTTCCCCTCGCCCAGGGAGTATTCGTGATCGATCTCGTCCGGAGCGAAAAACTGATGGTTTTCCGTGAAAACACCCGGAACGTGGGTGTGACCCTGAAAACAGTATTGCCCAATTAACTGAAACAACCGCTCCATCTTGCGGTGATTATAGATATCCTCGGGAAAAACATACTCGCTGAGCGGATTGCGAGGCGAGCCATGCACGAACAGGTAAGGCCCAAGACGATGCGAGCGGGGGAGTTCACCCAGGAACTCCCAACGCCGTTCCTTGCGATCACGATCGTGAGGGTTGTCGAGCTGGTCCCGGGTCCAAAAAATCGCCTTCTCGGCCCCGATGTTGAATCCCTCGGGGTCAAACATCGCCCCTTGGTCGTGGTTTCCAAGCAAGGTGACGGAACATGATTCCATCACAAGGTCGATGCATTCGCGCGGGTTGGGACCATATCCGACGATGTCACCCAGGCAGTAAATCTCGGAAATCCCCTGCGCTTTGATATCGTCGAGCACCACTTCCAGGGCTTCCAGGTTCCCATGGATGTCACTAATCAATGCGCGACGCACCGGGGAAAACCCTCCCAACCTCGATCGGAAAACGGAACCCAGGAAACACCCACTGTTGGTCATCGGTCTCGACCGAGAACTCAAGACCGCTTAAATTTTATTCTAATGACCAACATCAGTAAAGGATAGGGCGAACACGCCGGCCTGGTCAAGTTCACGACGTCATGGTTTCAGGAAGCGGAGCGATCTTGCATGCTTAAGACCCTGGTTCTCGAGACGTCGACCGAGATCGGGGTCATCGGTGTCCGAGGGGAGAACGACACACGCCTGGGGGATGCAACCGGGGGACGACGGCGCCATGGTCGCGATCTGATCCCCATCATCCAGAATATGATAGGACATGTGGGATTCTCGTTTCGCGATCTCGAGCTCATCGGAGTCGGCCTCGGTCCAGGATCTTATACCGGCCTGCGGATCGGTGTGACGGCGGCCAAGATGCTGGCTTACGCGACGGGGGCGGTCGTCGTCGGATTTGGGAGTCTCGAAGCCATCGCCAGAAACGCCCCGGCCGACGCGCTCGAACTGGCCGTCATCGCCGATGCCCAGGGAGACGAGCTTTACGTGGCCGAATTCCGCCGGGTTCAAGCGGGATCGCCCCTGGTTGCCCATGGTGGTGTCCGGGTTCAAGCGATCGAGCCGTGGCTCGCGAGTCGACCGAAGGACCAGCTCGTGATCGGGCCCGCGCTCGAATCCGCGCGAATTCGAGACCTCCTACCACCGGAGCTTGCAAGTTTGGGCCACGAGGTCAACCAGCCGCGTTGGCAGGCGATCATCGAGCACACGCTTGAGGCCCATGCCGCGGGGATCAGGCACGATCCCTGGACGCTTGAGCCAAACTATCTGCGGCGAAGCTCCGCCGAGGAAAAGCATACCGCCCGCCAGAAGGCCGCGAACGCCGAGATCCCTTGAAGGAGAACCGCCTTGCCTCGCTCGTCGCCTTTCACCGCCGGCCCGGGCTCACGGCCGGATGTCGCCGACCAGGATCGGACTAAGTCGACCTACGCGCTGCAATGGAATCGCTACCGGATTATCCGCCCGGACGAGGACCGCGCGACGTTTCGCAACCATACCGGTCTCGAGGCCGGCGACCTTTCCGGGGGGGTGGTCCTCGACGCGGGCTGCGGCATGGGGCGATACCTGCGCGTGGCCGCCGAATCGCCCGCCTCGCTGGTCGTCGGCCTCGACCTCAGCCTCGCCGTGACCTCGGCCGCTGAAACCACCGCCGGCCATCCCCGCGTCGCCGTCGTCCAGGGAGATCTGCTCCGCCCTCCGTTTCCCGTCGGGGCCTTCGACCATGTTTATTCCCTCGGAGTGCTCGATCATACCCCGGATCCCAGGTGCGCGTTTCACGCGCTGGCGCCCCTCCTCAAGCCGGGAGGCCGGATCGTCGTCTGGGTCTATCCCCGTGAACATCGAGCCGTTGAAATGGTGATGAACGCCCAGAGGGCCGTTTCAACGCGGCTTCCGCTCGCGATTCTCGAGCCGCTGTGCCGACTCCTCGCCCCGGTCGGCGCGCTCAAGAGGCGGATGACCCAGAGCCCAAGCCGGCTCATCGAGCGGCTCGGGGTCGCGCTCCATGTGGCCACGATTGGCGTCTCGATGCACCCCGACGCCGAGGTTCGGATCTGCGACACCCTCGACTGGTACGCCCCCCGATACCTCACCCGCCACACGGCCGAGGAAGTGATGGGTTGGTTTCGAGAGGCCGGCCTTGTCGAGATCATCGACCTGGGCCGCGATCCGGCGTTTTTCCACCAGGGGCAAGGCCGAGGTGTCAACATCGCCGGCCGTCGGCCGCGTGAATCGTCGCCGGCAACGCTTGCCGAAAAGACCCAGGGGAACGTATGATGAGGTTATTCGGCGTGACCGGCCGGGCGAGGAGGCCCCGGCGGATCGCGTTCGGGTCGTGCCTCCATTTCGGTATTATCGGCATCATTTGGATTGGGACTTCCCAGGGGAAGAGGCAGCATCATGGCGCGATGGATCATTCTGACGGTCGTCGTCGTCGTCTTGACAGGGGCGGCGACCTTTCTGGTTCAGTACGCACCCGACAGCGACAGCGAGCTCGTCTCGCCGGTCGTCGTCAAGTCGGGACCACAGCCCAAGGTCGAGGTCAGCCCGGATCTGATGTTCGATTTTGGGGTCATGTCCCAGCGAGACAAGGGGACCCACACCTGGACGATCAAGAATGTCGGCGAGGGCGAGCTTGAGCTCTGGCTCGAGGGGAAGCCGACCTGCTCTTGCACGGTCGCGGAACTGGAAGTCCCGAAGGGCGAGGAAGGCGGGGCCAAGAAGGTCGTCAAGGTCAAGCCGGGCGACTCGACCAAGATCAACCTGGTCTGGGAGACCCGGAATCGGGAAAACCACTATTCGCAGTCGGCGACGATCGGCACCAACGCGGCCGAGAAGCCCAGCTTCACCCTGGCGGTTCACGGGCTCGTCCATCCTCCGGTGATGGTGGTCCCACCCCAACTGATCACCCTGACCGAGGTTTCCAATGAGACGACGACCCCGGCCCGCGTGGGTGTTTTCTCGCTCGACCGACCCGCGACGAAGGTCACCAAGGTCACGACCTCGCGACCGTCGCTGATCACCGCCCGGGCCGTCCCCTTCAGCGAAGAGGAAAAAAAGGCCTTCAAGACCACGACCGGTTATCGGGTCGAGATTGATATCAAGCCTGGCATGCCGCTCGGTCGGTTCCAGGACGAGATCGTGATCGACACCGATCATCCGCTTCAGCCGGAAACCAAGATCACGATCACGGGCAACGTGACTGGCCCGATCAGCGTGGTTCCAGAACGGCTTCGGATGCCCAACGTGGTCGGCAAGCAAGGGGCCACCCGCGAGATCACGCTTTTGGTTCGCGGCGGGGACAAGACCAAGTTCGAGGTCGCCCACAAGCCCGACAAGGTCGAGGTCGCGATCGCTCCCTCCAACACGGGGGATTCCAAGGGGCGTTATTTGATGACGGTCAAGGTCCCCGCCGGGACGGCCTCCGGTTGGGTTGACGACGAAATCATCCTCAAGACCGACCACCCCAGGGCGGGCGAGCTCAAGATCCCCGTCAGCATCATTGTTTCGAACGGAAGCGCGGGCTAGACCGTAACATCGCCAGTCGTTATGTTCAGACCGCGCCTGGTCGCGGCGGACTCGGTTCGTGGTGCGTGGTTGGTCTTATCGCGGCCTGGGCGGGACGCTGTGACACGGGCTGGAGACTTCTCAAGCCCATGGGGGCTTTCCTCGTTCTCGAGTCAATGGTCCGCGTCACGGAGGCGCGGGGCCTTTCCCTTTCTGGTGAGGACCCTCACGATCATGACCCATGGTGACTTCCGTCCGTGGATCTCCGTGTGTCTGCTCGTCGCCACGCTGGCCTATGTCGGCTGCACTCGCGAGCCCACGGAACCGGCCAAGAAAGCCTCCAGCCCCGCGCCAACGAAGGGCCAACCCACGGCCGAGTCCGCGCCCCCGGCGACCTCCAGCAAGCTCATCGCCAACCTGGGCGATCCCGTCGGAGTGCTCATCATCTCGGGCGAGCGCAATGGCTACATGGAACCCTGCGGCTGCTCCGAGGACCAAAGCGGGGGCCTGATCCGGCTTTACGACCTGGCCGAGCGGCTCCATCAACAGAAGCTCCCCACCGCGTTCATCGATCTGGGGGGGCTCATCAAGAACCCCGCGGGGGCTCGGGGTGGGTTCGAGCAGACCAAGATCAAGCTCGACTTCGCGATTCGTGCCCTGGCGTTGCTCAAATGCAACGCGCTGGCGCTGGCGGCCGAGGATCTCAAGGTTGGCGTGGGCGAAACGCTGGGGCTGTTTTTCAACAGCCTGGGCGAGACATCGACCAAGGTCGTCGTGGCCAATGTCGAGCCCGCCGAGACCTATGCGTCGGCCTTTCGCAAGAGCGTGATCGCCACCAGCGGGCCGGTCAAGCTGGGGGTGACGGCGGTGATTGACCCGGCCACGCTCGACCAGGTGATCGACCCCGAGCGCGCGGTGCTGCTGCCCAAGGTCGAGCGCCCCGAGGACGCCCTGCCCAAGGTCCTGGCCGACCTGGAGTCCAGGAGCGATTACCAGGTGCTCATGGTACAGGGTCCCCCGGAGCTGGCCCGTCGGCTGGCAGGCGCGTATCCGGGCTTTGACATCGTCGTCTCGACGTCCGAATTTCCTGATCCCCTGAACCACGACCCCGAGCTCTTGAACGGCGGCAAGACGATGCTCGTGACCGTCGGTCAAAAGGGCAAGAACGTCGGCGTTTTTGGGTTTTACCAGGGGGGCGACCAGGCACCCAAGTACCAGCTCGTAACCTTGAATAAGCGTTATGACGGGCCGGCCGCGGCGATGAAGAAGCTCATTCAGGACGAGTATCGCGAGACCCTCAAGGGGGCGGGCGTGGTCGAGAACATCCTCCGCCATGACCAGGCGAACGCCGCTCCCGGCAGCCGGTTCGTGGGGGTTGACGCCTGCAAGACCTGCCATCCCAAGACGGTCGAGCACTGGGCGACCACCAAGCACGCGGTCGCGTTTGAAACCCTCCTCAAGGACCCGAAGCCCAACACCCAGTACGACGCGGAGTGCATCCTCTGCCATACGACCGGGTTTGAGTATAACTCGGGCTGGGTCTCGGCCGAAAAGACTCCGCACCTGCTTGGCAACCAGTGCGAAAACTGCCACGGACCCGCCTCGCGGCATATCGCGGACCCTGATAATGTCGAGCTCCGTAAGCCCATGGTCCTCACCGCCGAGCGCGCTGATAAGAATCGCCAGTGCATCCAGTGCCATGACGAGGAAAACTCACGCGAGTTTGAGTTCATCGGCTATGAGAGCGAGATCCATCACAAGGGCCTCGACGACTATAAGGACCCCAAGGTCCACAAACCCCTCATCCTCAAGAACGATGCCCGCGGCCTGTAATAGGCAAAAGCCTCACTCAAGACGAGCCAGGATCCCCTCCATGCACGATGCGCCTGTCGGTAAGTCCGAAACGTCCCAGCCATCGGTTTTTTCCCGGCTCAGGCTCTCCGACGAGTACCGCCGGGACCACCAAAACCCGGTCAACCATTTTCTCCATGTCGGCGTCGGTTGGCCGGCGGCCGCGGTCGCGGTGATCCTGCTGCCGTTTCGACCCCTTTGGGGGCTTGGGCTCTTCCTGGCCGCCTATGCCGTGATGTTTTTTGGCCATTTTGTTTTCGAACGGAATGTCCCGACGGTCCTGAAGAGCCCCAGCACCCCGTTCGTCGTCGCGGCCCAGGTCGTGAGGCGGCTGTTCCAGGGAGCCCTTCGGCTGGCGACCAACGGCCGGGCGGGATAAGCTTGGCACCCCGTGAATGATCTCGCATCCCGACTCTCCAGGACCCCCACCGATGGCCGACCCGATCAACTACGAGGATTTCGCCAAGCTCGAGCTCCGGGTCGCCCGGGTTATCGAGGCGCGGGCGCACCCCAACGCCGATAAGCTCTTGCTCTTGCAGGTCGACCTGGGCGATCGTCAAAAGCAAATCGTCGCCGGCATCAAGGCCCACTACGAGCCCGAGAAGCTGGTCGGCAAGCTGATCGTCATCGTCGACAACCTCGCCCCCGCCATGCTCCGGGGCGAAACCTCGAACGGAATGCTCCTGGCCGCGACCTCCGGCGAGAAGGTCGTCCTGCTCACCGTCGACGACCCCGATTGCCAGATCGGCGCGAGGATCAAATAATCCACGTACTCGCATGTAAAAGAGCGATTGGGAGCTTGGTTCCATGACTCGGATTCTGGCTGTTTTCCTTGTTTGCGGCCTCGCCGCTGGGCAGGCCCGTGGCCAGGCGCCAAGGGGAGGAACCAAGACCAAGAACGTCGTGCTAGTCGTCTCCGACGGCCTGCGCTGGCAGGAGGTTTTTCGCGGGGTCGATCCTGAACTGCTGAATAAAACCAACGGCGGCGTGGCCGATCCGACCTCGCTCAAGGCCGAGTTCGCCCGTCCCACCCCCGTGGAGAGCCGGTCAGCCCTGTTCCCCTTTCTGTGGGGAAAGGTCGGGAACGAGGGCCAGCTCCTCGGCGACGCCGACCATGGCGCGGCCGGGGTCGTTACCAACGGCAAGAACTTTTCCTATCCCGGCTATAACGAGCTCTTCACGGGCTGGCCTGATCCTCGGATTGATAGCAACGACAAGGTTCAGAATCCCAACGCGACGGTGTTTGAGTGGCTCGCCGGCCGGCCCGGCTTGGAGGGTCGCGTGGCCGCGTATGGCTCTTGGGATGTCTTTCCCTTTATCTTGAGGAGGGGTCGATCGGGGATCCACGTGGTCGCCGGCTGGGAATCCCTCCAGGGGGGTTTGCTCTCGCAGGGTGAAAAGCTCCTGGATCAGGTGATTGGATCAACGCACAGGATCTGGGAAAGCTGCTGTTTTGACGCGTTCACCTCGATGTCCGCCCTTGAGTATCTCAAGCGTGAGCATCCGCGCGTGCTCTTCATCGGCCTGGGGGAGACCGACGAGTTCGCTCATGAGGGGCGTTACGACCATTATCTGCATTCCGCGCATCGGGCGGACGCGTCGCTCAAGCGGCTCTGGGAGGCCCTTCAGGCGATGCCCGAATATCGCGATTCGACGACGCTCCTGGTGACGGCGGACCACGGCCGGGGCGATGCGCCTATCGAGTGGAAGAGCCACGGGGCGAAGGTCAAGGGCTCGGAGCGCGTCTGGCTGGCCGCGATCGGCCCGGACACCGAGGCCCTGGGCGCGCGAGCCGGCGTTACCTTTACCCAGAGCCAGATCGCCGCCACCATGGCCGCCCTGCTGGGCCTCGATTACCGAGCCAGCGTCCCCAAGGCCGCCCCGCCGATCGAGGACCTCTTGCCGCGAATGAAACCCCACGGCCGATAACGCGGCGGTTTCGATGAACGCCTGGGTCGCCCGTGCGCCGGG
>JAKBAP010000168.1 GCA_021808995.1 Planctomycetota bacterium
GCCACCCCGAGGATACACAGGACTACCAGACACTTGATATCTCCGCCTGCTTGACCAAGCCCGTCCGACAGTCCGAGCTCTTCGACATCTTGATGAAGACCATGAGCTCCTCGACGAACGGGTCCCCGGTCTCCCCCACGAAGGCCACCCCCGATCTCGATAGGCCGGCGCGCGTGCTCAACATCCTGCTGGCCGAGGATCATCCGGTCAATCAAAAGGTCGCGACCCGCATGCTCGAGCGAATGGGGCACCTCGTGACCCTCGCCCGCGATGGAAAGCAGGCCCTGCTCGCATTCGATTCGCAACCCTTCGACGTCATCTTGATGGACGTGCAGATGCCCGAAATGGACGGGTTCGAGGCCGTCCGGGCCATACGCGAACGCGAGACCAAACTCAAGAGCCACACATCCATCGTCGCCCTGACGGCCCACGCCATGCTGGGAGACCGCGAACGCTGCCTCGCATCGGGGTTCGACGATTATCTCTCCAAGCCGATTCGACAAATCGAGCTCGCGCAGGCGCTTGAGCGAACGCTCGGACCGAAAATCGCCACGTCGAGCCCTGTTCCCGAAGACGCCGAGGACTTTCTCAATCGGCTCGCCACGATCTGTGGCGGCGACGAGGCGTTCCAGCGTGAGATCGCGGAGTCATTTTTGGACTCGTCGCCGCGATGTCTGGCGGGAATCGAGCAAGCCCTGGCCGCGGCCGACGCCAAGCGGCTCATCGAGGATGCCCATGGGCTCAAGGGAATCAGCCGGACCATCGGCGCCGGCGACATGGCCGAATTGGCCGGAGTCCTGGAAGAGGCCGGCCGGATCGGCGACCTGGCCGCGGCCGCGGCCGCGATGCCCAGTCTTCTGGCGGCCTGGGAATCGATTCGTTCGAGCCTGGAACAGCACCTGACCGTGGGAATTCATTCATGAAGATACTTATCGCCGAGGATCAAGCGCTGGCGGCGATTTTCTTGCGGCGCACGCTGGAAAAGATGGGGCACGAGGTCATCGTCGCGCCCGATGGCGAGGAGGCCTGGCGCATCGTCCAGGAAGGCAATTCGCCACTCCTTATCTCCGACTGGATGATGCCCCGTGTTGACGGTCCCGAGCTATGCCGGCGCATCCGGGGGGCACCCGGAGAGCGCTATACGTATATCATTTTGCTCACTTCGCTCGACCGTCGCGACGACAAGCTCACCGGGCTGCGAGCGGGGGCCGATGACTTCCTCACCAAACCCCCCGATCCCGACGAGCTCGCGCTCCGGCTCGAGATCGCCGCGCGAATCCTGACCGTCCACGATCAACTCGCCCACCAGAATAGCCGCCTGGCCGAGCTGGCCGCCGTCGACGAGCTTACTGGCGCGAAAAATCGGCGCAGATTTCGCGAGGATCTCGAGCTCCTCTTCGCCCAGGCCGATCGCATGAACGCCCCGCTTTCCTTGATCATGCTTGACATCGATCATTTCAAGGAATTCAACGACGTCTTCGGCCATCCCGCGGGGGACGAGGTCCTGCGCCGCGTTGGCTCGATCCTCCGAGCCTCGATCCGGGGCCATGACGTCGTCGCCCGATACGGCGGCGAGGAATTCGTGGTCCTGCTCCCCGCGACGGGACGCGACGAAGGCCTGGATGTCGCCGACCGCCTGCGCGACGCGATCGCGACCAACCCCTGGCCCCATCGGTTGGTCACGGCCAGCCTGGGTGTCGCCACGTCCAATGAATCCATCCCCAGCTCGGCCGTCCTGGTCGAGCAAGCGGACCGAGCCCTCTATCGTTCCAAGCGAACCGGTCGCGACCGGATTACCCATTACGACGAGTGTCTGACCGAGCCGACGATCATCCACGTGTGAAGCGGAATCCTCTCCGAGTCTCCCTCCGATCACGCCAGGACCACCACCCTGGCTTGAAGGGTGCGCCAACGGATTCTGGCATTCGGTCCGCGCGCAAGGTTCTTGGCGTGTCGGCGGTCGGTGGCTCGAAGGATCGAGGGGCCTTCCCTTGACGGACCCGGACCGCTCGCGTGACCACGGACGTGAGTCCGTGGTCACGTTTCGCGCCACCGTGGAGCACTCGGCGCGTCACATCCCAAGGCTCGTTCGGCGAATGCTTGGTCGCGGCTTCGCCGTGTCACGTTCAATCACGATTTTCAAGGAACCGCCAGAATCCGTGGGCGCACCCGGCTTGAATGGGCGCGGTTCGGGTCTCTATCGCGTGCCGCTCGTACCCCGTAAGATGAGGGCCTTGACTTTCCGGGATCGTGAGAGACCAATTCATGGCACGGGCCAGCGCGCGATGGGGCGGGATCGGCATTCACACGGTGTGTTCGTTGCTTTTGTCGTCGTTCTCGGCCGGGGCGGCGGAAATCGAACCGCCGGCCAGGCTCGGTCATCCACCTCGTTTCGAGGTCTCCCTCGGCCGTGGCCAAAGCGCTGGGGCCAATGCCCTCTGGCCGCGGGGGGCTCGGCTGCTGGTCGTGCTCGGACATCCCGGCGGACCCGAGCCCCGGCTCTTGATCGGCCGCACTGGCATTGACGCCGCGCCCATCCTGGGTCGCGACGTGGAGGGGCTCTCGGCTCGCGAGACCGCCGTGCTCGATGAACATTCCGCCCTCTTTCCCCTGGATCGACTGAGCGAGCTCGCTCCCGGCGAATACGCCGTCCAGGCCGTCCTGCACACCAACCACGATCTCAACCTCGCGAACGCGCCTGGAGATCGCCATAGCCCGGTCGCGACCGTGCGCGTCGACGGCTCGCGCGCGGCGACCGTCTCACTCGAGCTCTCCCGATCGATTCCCGAGGAATCGCTGCCCGATACGACCGACCTGGTCAAATACGTCAAGCTGCGATCGGCCAAGCTCACCGCGTTTCACGGCCGCCCAATCGACCTTCGCGCCGGCGTGATCCTCCCCCGCGATCACGCCCGAGAGCCCGACCGCCGTTACCCCTTACGAGTCCATATCGGCGGCTATGGCGCTCGGTTCACGAACGTTGGCCGGATGATGAATCCGAATTCGCCGTTCCATCGAGCCTGGACCGCCGCCGACGCCCCCCGGATGATCTTGCTTCATCTGGATGGCGCGGGGCCGCTGGGAGATCCCTACCAGATTGACTCGGCCAATCATGGGCCGTACGGTGCCGCCGTCACCGAGGAATTAATCCCCTACATCGAAAAGACCTATCGCGGCCTGGGACAAGGGACGGCCCGAGTCCTCGACGGCGGATCGACCGGCGGCTGGGTCGCCCTGGCTCTTCAGGTGCTCTATCCCGATTTTTTCAACGGTGCCTGGGCCTTTTGCCCCGACAGCGTCGATTTTCGCTCGTTTCAACTGGTGAATATCCACCAGGACGACAACGCCTACGTCAACGAGCATGGCTTTGAGCGCCCATCCGCCCGTGATGTCTCGGGCGAGGTCCGTTACACCATGCGCCATGAATGCCGGCTCGAAAACGTGCTCGGCCTGGGCGATTCCTGGACGCTTTCCGGTGGCCAGTGGGGTGCCTGGAACGCGACCTATGGCGCTCGTGGAGCCGACGGCCGGCCCACGCCGCTCTGGGACCCCGCTAGCGGGAAGATCGACCATCAGGCGGCCGATCACTGGAACCGCTACGACCTGCGGTTGATCCTCGAGCGAAATTGGGCCGATCTGGGACCAAGGCTCAAGGGAAAGCTGAACATCTGGGTGGGGGACGCCGACGATTTCTTCCTGAACAACGCCGTGCGAAAGCTCGACGCCTTCCTTAAAAACGCATCGCCCCCGTTTGAAGGCTCGATCCGTTACGCGCCCGGCGAGGGGCACTGCTGGATCGGAATCACCGAAGCCGAGATGATGAACCAGATGGCCCGGCGGACGGCCGTCTCACCACCCTGAAATCCCCACGACAAAAGAGGCCAGGAACCATGTCGAGCGCGCTCGTCATCGTGATCTCGGCGGTTGTATTACAGACACCCGCGACGCCCAAGGGGTCCGCTCCCGTGATTCCCATCAATCTCGACGAGTCCAAGGTCCACCCTTATACCTTGCCCGATCCGCTCACCACCAGCGACGGACGCAGGGTCTCGACCAAGTCCGATTGGCCCACGCGCCGGGCCGAGCTGGTCGCGCTCTTCGAGAGCCAGGTTTACGGCAGGATCCCAGCGCCTTCCCACCCGATCGCCCCCCGGTATCGCGTCCGATCCGAAACCACCGAGGCCCTGGGTGGAAAGGCGATTCGTCGTGAGATCGCGATCGAATTCACCAATCAAGATGACGGGCCTGGGATGGATCTTTTGCTCTACATCCCCAAGGCGACCCCGCGGGCACCTGTTTTCCTGGGATACAATTTTTCGGGCTGCCAGACCCTGGAAGACGATCCCACGATCACCCCGTCGCGGTCGAGCCACGACCCCAAGGCGCGAGCAAACGCGCAAGCCGCGGCGAAGCAGGCCCGGGGCGCTGATCGGGCTCAATGGCCTCTCGAGCGAATTCTGGCCAGGGGATACGCGGTCGCGACCGCCTGTTATTCCGACATCGATCCCGATCACGACGACGGCTTCGCCAATGGCGTGCATCCGCTCTTTTATCAATCCGGGCAAACCCGCCCGGCGGCCGACGAATGGGGCTCGATCGGCGCGTGGGCCTGGGGGCTGTCACGGGCTCTCGATTACCTGGAGACCGTGAGCGAAATCGACCCCCGGCGGGTCGCCGTGATGGGACATTCGCGGCTAGGCAAAAGCGCGCTCTGGGCCGGGGCCCGTGACGAACGGTTCGCGCTGGTGGTTTCACTTCAGTCGGGTTGCGGCGGGGCCGCGCTCTCGAAACGCGATTTCGGCGAAAACGTCGCGCGGATCAACACCAGCTTTCCCCACTGGTTTTGCGCCAACTTTCGCCGGTACAACGGCCACGAGGACGCGCTCCCCATCGACCAGCACGAGCTCATCGCCCTGATCGCTCCCCGACCGGTCCTCGTTTGCTCGGCGGCCGGCGATTCCTGGGCCGATCCCCGAGGAGAATTCCTGGCCGCCCACGCCGCCGATCCGGTTTATAAGCTGCTCGGAACCGATGGCCTGGCCACTCCCGAGATGCCCGAACCCGCCCCCCACCAACTGATCAAGTCCACCATCGGCTATCACATTCGACCCGGCGGCCACGCGGTCACGAGCGACGATTGGGACGTCCTCATGAACTTCGCCGAGATCCACCTGGGAGCAAGACCGGGCCCGCGTTGACGGATTCGTCCACGAACGAGACCTCGGAACACGAACCGAGATCGGTCTTATCCCACTCGAGCGATGCGATCAAGGCGAGTACCAGGTCGGGATCGACTGGCTTGACCAGATGATGATTGAAGCCCGCCTCGCTCGAGCGTTTTCGCGCCTCGTCCTCGGCGTAACCGGTCACGGCGACCACGAGCGAGAGCCCCGTCCCCAGGTCGGGGTCGTCTCGGAGCCGACGGGCGACCTCGTAACCATCCATCCCCGGCAGGCCGATGTCCATCAGAACCGCGGCAGGTCGAAACCGACGTACCGCCTCGAGCGCCTCCATGCCATCGTGGGCCACCTGGACCTGATGGCCCTCGAGCTTCAGGACCATCGCCAGGCTCTGGGCCGACGAGACGTTGTCATCGACGACGAGGACTTTACGCGGCATGCACGCAAGCGTGGTCTGGCGATGAGCGTCCTCCGCGGCCGGCACCGGCCGGGAGAGCGGTTCTTCCTTGAGAATCGGCAGCCGGACGATGAACTCGCTTCCCTTGCTCAGCCCTTCGCTCTGGGCCTGGACGCTCCCGCCGTGCATCTCGACCAGGCTTTTCACGAGCGTAAGACCAAGCCCAAGACCACCTTGCGAATGATCCAAGGAATGATCCACCTGGGTAAAGAGCTCGAAAATCCGGGAGAGCATTTCACCAGGAATCCCGATCCCGTTGTCGCGAATCCGGAAGACCACGTTGGGACCCTCGGCGACGACGGTCACGCGAATCTGGCCAGAGGGATTGGTGTATTTGGCCGCGTTGTTGAGCAAATTCGAGAGCACCTGGGCCATCCGGATCGAGTCGGCCTCGACTTTGATCGTCTCGGCGGGGAGCGAGATCGAGAGCCGGTGATGAGCGGCCTCGATCGTGGGGCGGCTGGTTTCAACCGCGTAGGCCACGATCGTGGCCACATCGACGGGCTCCATTTGCAGCCGTACCTTGCCCGAGGTGACCCGCGAGATCTCGAGCAAATCATCGACCAGTTGCGCCATCTGGCGAACCTGGTGGTCGACCACGTCGCGCGCCCAACACATGTTGGGATCGTCGGACCCGCGTTGTTTCATGATCTTCAGCGCGTTCCGAATGGGCGCGAGCGGGTTCCGAAGCTCGTGGCCGAGCATGGCCAGGAATTCGTTTTTGCGGGTGTCGGCCTCGGCGAGTTTGCGAGCCTCGGCCTCGCTGTTACGGAGGGCTTCCTCGGCGCGCTGACGGCCGGCGATCTCACGCTCGAAGCTCTCGAAACTACGCAGATTGGTCTGCATCGCGGTCGGGCATAAGAGCGAACCGGTCGCGCACCAGCACGTGATCGCCGTCATGAGGCCCAGCCAGGTCCCGCCTTCGGTCACTGGACCCAAGAGCCCATTCAAGAGCTGAAACACACCGCAGACCACCAGGATTCCACCCAGAATCCGCCGATACCGCCGATGAGGCCCCTCCGACCACGACGGCCGAGCCGAGCCTTTCATGATCAGCAGCAAAATCCCCAGGCAGACGAGCCCCAGGAGAATGTCCGTCAGTCGCCGGGCCTCGCCGTCGATCACCCCCAGCCCCCGCGGCCAGCGGCTCAAGCCCCAATGCGCGAGATCCAGCTTGGATTTGATGGCGTCCACGTTTCCTTGCCTTCCTTGCCGAGACCAATCGCCCCGATCGCGGGCTTCGGCCCCCTCGACTTCCCTGCCTTCACGCCAATTCGAGATTCGCCAGGCTCTCATATACTTGCCTGGTGCAACTCATTTCAAGGAGTCACCCCCCTGACCTGGACGTTTTCTTCCAGCAAGTGCCCCCTCGGATCACCACTCCAATGACCAAGCTTTGATGCAAAAAAACAACATTGTTGCTTTTTCACTCGACCCAGATCATCATGTGCCGGGTTCACGGACACGCTCTTATCAGGGCTTGGTCAAGGGCGTCTCGAGAGCTCATCGACCCGCGAACGATCGATCTCGTGAGTCGCCGGCATCGATGCATCGCTGGCTTATTTAAGCCAAAAACAACGGGATGACTGCTCGCAATGTTGATTTTAGGACCCATTGTACCTGAAAAGACGCGAATCCAGGCGAGAAATGGCAACGATGGAGCTTTGCATGGAGACAAACGGACCGCCGGCAAACCACGGTCGCCCCGGTCGTAAACCCCATGGAAGAATGATTTTCTTGAGGGACCAGCGTCGAGGAGCCCTCCCCTAAAAGTCATCCAAACCCTTGACGCCTCTCGCACCCTTGGTTAGAGTCTTGATTTGTCCGGACCAAAGGGCGAATCCGCGATCCTAATAGCACGAAGCATTCCCAATCGTTTCAGGCTCTCGCGGTTGTTGACTTGTTTCCGTACCGGAGGCAAAATAGGGGTTCAAGAAGTCGTTATTAACCCCATCGCATGTGTTTACCTGTAGTGCATCGCGACTTTTGATAACGATTTTCGACCCCGTTTGACCTTGTAGGCGTTCTTCACCACCTGGGACACGATCGATAGATCGATCACACTCCCGTCGATTTGCTTTCTCGCGACTTTCATTGGAGGAATTTGGAATGACATTGCGATCGTTGGCCATGTCCCTTGGAATGGCCGTTCTTGCCAGTATTGCCTTCTCGGCCCCCAGCCATGCGGGGGGTTATATCACGACCGTCTCCGCGATCAACGACTCGGGTATGGCCGCCTCTGATTTCGAGGCGTTCTTCTCCGGCACGGGTGGATCGATCACTAACGTTCACGTGCTCTTTACCAGCTCGGGCAGCACGACCAGCTCCGCCGTGATCTCCAGTGGTTCGGGGGTCGAGATCAACTTTTCCAACCCCCTGCTTCCTAGCCCTTTGGGAACCGTCGCGTTCACTTTCGAAACCACCAGCGCACCCCTTACGTTGGTCTCCGCTGACTGGACGTACCCCACCGGTCCCGCGGTCAACGCTCCTCTCGTCATCTTTTCCACCACCGCCCTCGCCGTCCCCGAGCCCGCCTCGATGGCGCTCCTCGGCATCGGCATGGCCGGACTGCTGTCCTTCCGCTCGTTTTTCAAGCGCAAGGCCGTCGTCGCCTGAACGACTTCGATCCATCCGCGATCGATGGTCGTTCCGTCCAAAACCGGGCAACCCTGGGGGATTTTCTCCCCCAGGATGCCCACCAATTCCTGATGTTCCCCAAATTCACACTGGTTCGTGAGGTGGAAATTCACTTCACGGGGCAGTGTGTGGTTGTTTTGGACGTCTTCTCGGATTTCTCCTCGCAAACCCGCCTCTTCGGATCGCCCACCTTCGTGAGTTGATCTCCCAAATTCCCCAAGCGTGACCGCCTCGGGTCTCGTCATTCCTTCAAGTCGCGATTGACGGACCCGCCTGGTCCGCCTAGACTTTGTGAGTCTGGGAATGGTGCCGTACGTCGTGATGTTCACGGGCGCGGGATAGCTCGGGCGGGCGCGGAAAGGAATCCGCAATCATGATCGCGAAAAAACGAACGTCGTTGTGGTTTTCGCTGTTGGCGGCCACGGTTTCGGCGGTCATCGTGGTCGTGGGAGGTTGTTCGCTCGATAAAAACGGGCGGCCACAAGGGGTGATTCCGCGCATTGGCGGGCACGCGGGCCAGGTGATGGAGCCCAAGCGGTGCCTTTTACGGGTGGCCATCATCAGCCGGTCGTACGACGACCCCGCGATCAATGACGCCACCTGGCGCGTGGCGGACGAGCAAATCATCGGCACCGAAGAGCGCAAAGGCTGGGAAGCCAATGGCTTGCGAATCGGTCGCATCATCGGCGAGCTCCCGCTCGAGCTCGAGGCGATTATGCGCGAGACGACCGCGCCCAAAAAGGTTGACCCGGTCACCTATTTCGTCGAGGACGGTCAACAAACCCTGATCAGTGTGAGTGACCCGGTCGAGCAAGCGACCCTGATCCTGAACCGCGAGGGGCGCGTTTACGGCAAGGATTACGCGGCGGTGACCGGCTTTTTCCGCGTGACCGCCCGGCACGAAGGCGAACAAGGGATCGCGCTTCGGTTTACTCCCGAGCTTCACCATGGAGCGATTCAGCGCTCGTATCAGGCGCTTCCTTCCGCGAATGGTCTCACGCCCCAGCAGTTCCATATTAACGATGGCCAGGAAGAAGAGGCCCTTCGCGACCTGGGGGTGAATCTGGTCGTGGAGCCGGGCCAGGTGGTGGTCGTTGGATGCCGGCCTGAGCAAAAGCGGGGACTGGGTGCATTCATGCTCACGCATTCCCAGGGCCACGGCGACGAGCGGATGCAGCGGTTGATTCTGATCTGGGCCTCGCGGAATCTCGAGGGGATGGCGGACCCCAAGACCCCCAGCAAGGCGAGCGACCGGCCCAAGATGGGCAAATTCAAGCGTGGGCGCTCCGATACGAGCCCACCACTCACTCCCGCCCCCGCGCTCAAGGGGACTCCTGGCCCGGACCCGGTGGCCGATTCCTCCACGCAACCATCCCCGAAGCCGACTCCCCCCGCCCAGGCACCCCCCGGACCGTGATCAGTACAACCTTTGCTTGAGGACTCCAAACGTGAATGGATTCACGCCTTCGAATCGACCAGGGATCGGAAAACCGTCTTACGTCGTCCTCGCCCCACAACCCAGGCGATGGGTCGCCCACGCGCCCCACGCGACCGTCACTCGTCCCTATCACCTAGACCTGATCGACCGCCCGCGCGACGAAGACCGGCCTCGAACAGGGAATCTTGATTGACACGGAACCGTTCGGTACCCACCGGGATTTCGCGGATTTCCGTTGGCGGCCGGGAGGGGGACAGGCATCGTTTTTGGAGTACCAAAAAAGCAGCCACTCCCCGACTCTCCAGGGCGAGTGAATTCCGCCTCGCCCACCCCCGGCGTAGGGATTTGAGCGGTGAGCTCGATCGCACCCTCCAACTTGACCCGCCGTCGCGGCGGGCGATACGATGGGAAAAGTGAGGGCGAGCGATTCAGTGAAGTCGCCCGATTTCTTGTCGCCGCATTATGTTATGTCGGCATGGCGGGGTACGACTGAAACATCAAGGGGCGAGGTCGAGGGTGAGGATCACGCTCAACGGCGAACCGCGAGAGCTTCCGGGTCCGGTCACGCTGGCCGAGCTCATGCCCCAGCTTGGGCTTAAGCCCGAGCACGTGGCCGTCGAGC